>CAKOHQ010000016.1 GCA_934085875.1 uncultured Bacilli bacterium
TACTATAGCAGTTCATAATGGTAAGGAATTTATTCCAGTTTATGTAACTGAAGATATGGTAGGACACAAATTAGGCGAATTTGCTTTAACTCGTAAATTCGGCGGACATGCAGGACAAAAGTAGGAGGTAAGGATTAGATGGAAACTTTTGCAATTCATAAATCTGCTATGGTTGCTCCACGAAAAGCTAGAATGACTCTTGATTTAATAAGAGGAAAGAAAGCTAGTGAAGCTATGGCAATATTAAAAAATACTAATACTAAATCTAGTAGATTAATCAGTAAAGTTTTAAATAGTGCATGTGCTAATGCAACTAATAACTATAATATGAAATTTGAAGATTTAGTAATATCTGAATGTTTTATCAATCCAGGACCTGTACTTAAAAGATCTAAAATTGGATCACGTTCTAAGGTTGATAGAAGAGATAAAAGAACAAGTCATATAACTGTTAAGGTTAGTGACGGAGTTAAGGAGGCAAACTAATGGGACAAAAAGTAAATCCTAATGGTTTAAGATTAGGCGTTAATAAAAATTGGCAAAGTAATTGGTTTGCTGATAAAGATTATGCAGTTAAATTAAATAATGATATCAAAATTCGTGAATATTTATTAAAGACTTTATCTGATGCTGCTGTTAGTAGTGTTGAAATCGAAAGAAGAAAAGATAAAGTTGAAGTTAAAATTCATACTGCTAAACCAGGTGTTGTAATTGGACGTGGTGGAGAAGATATCGAAAAATTAAAGAAAGCATTAAAAAAACAAGTTAATGAAGAAATATACGTAAGTATAGTTGAAGAAAAAAATCCTGATTTAAATGCTAAATTAGTTGCTGATTCAATTGCTAAACAAATTGAAAATAGAGCAAACTTCCGTAATGTTCAAAAGAAAGCAATCAAAAATACTATGAAAGCTGGAGCAAAAGGAATTAAAACTAGTGTATCAGGAAGATTAGCTGGTGCTGAAATGGCTCGTACTGAAGGTTATACAGAAGGTACTGTTCCACTACACACTATTAGAGCTAATATAGATTATGCAACAAGTGAAGCTAATACAACTTATGGTAAAATAGGTGTTAAAGTTTGGATTTACAAAGGAGAAATCCTTGGTAATAAAAAGGTAAAGGAGGCTGGTCGTAATGCCACTAATGCCAAAAAGAACTAAATATAGAAAACCACATAGACTTACTTATGATGGAAATGCTAAAGGAAACTTAGAATTACATTTTGGTGATTATGGTTTACAAGCTAAAGAAGGTGGATATGTTAGTGCTCGTCAAATAGAAGCTGCTCGTATCGCTATGACACGTTATATGAAACGTGGAGGAAAAGTTTGGATAAATATTTTCCCACATTTAGCTAGAACTAAAAAACCTTTAGAAACTCGTCAAGGTAAAGGTAAAGGTAACGTTGATGAATGGGTAGCAGTTGTTAAAAAAGGTAAGATTATGTTTGAAATAGCTGACGTAAGCGAAGAAGTTGCTCGTGAAGCTTTAAGACTTGCTAGCCATAAATTAAGTGTAAAAACAAAATTTGTTATGAGAGAAAGTGAGGTAAAAGATGAAAACTAGTGATATAAGAAAAATGAGTGTTGAAGAAATAAACACTAAAATAGTTGAATTAAAACAAGAATTATTCGAACTTCGTATGAAGGCATCTACTGGTAATCTTGAAAAACCTCATATGATTAATAAATTAAGAAAAGATGTTGCAAGATTAAAAACTGTTTTAACAGAAAAAGAAAATGATGGGAGTGAAAACTAATGGAAAAGACTAAGAGAACTGAACTTGTAGGTCGTGTTGTAAGTGATAAAAATGATAAAACTATTACTGTTTTAGTTGAAACTCACAGAAAACATCCTTTATACCATAAAATGGTTAAATATTCAAAGAAATATCGTGCACACGATGAAAAAAATATAGCGAAAGTAGGAGACACAGTAAAAATAGCAATGACTCGTCCATTATCAAAAACTAAGAGATATGAACTTGTAAGTGTTATTAAAGAAGCTGTGATTCTTTAAGGAGGGTTATTATGATACAACAACAAACTAGATTAAAAGTAGCTGATAACTCTGGAGCTCGTGAACTAATGGTTATTAGAGTAATGGGTGGAAGCAAAAGAAAGTATGGTAATATAGGTGATGTAGTAGTAGCATCAGTTAAAAAAGCTATACCTAATTCAAATATTAAAAAAGGTAAAGTAGTTAGGGCTGTTATTGTAAGAAGTGTTGAAGGCGTTAGACGTAAAGATGGTTCTTACATAAGATTCGGTGACAATGCTTGTGTATTAATAAAAGATGATAAGAGTCCTGTTGGAACTCGTGTTCTAGGACCAGTTGCAAGAGAATTACGTGATAAAGATTATATGAAGATTGTTTCACTTGCACCTGAAGTATTATAGGAGGATATATGAAAGTTAAAGTTGGAGATAAAGTACGTATTTTAGCTGGAAAAGATAGAGGTAAAGAAGGTAAGGTTATTCTTACTCTAAAAAAGAAAGATAAAGTCGTAGTTGAAGGAATTAATATTGTTAAAAAACATATGAAACCAAATAGAATGAATGAAACTGGTGGAATACTTAGTGTTGAAGCACCTATTCATGTATCTAATGTAAAAGTTATCGAAGCAAAAGAAGATAAGAAAACTACTAAAAAAGCTGAAGTAAAGGATACTAAAGCTAAAAAAACTACTACAAAAAAATCTACTAAGAAAGAAGTAGGTGAAAAATAATGAACGAATTAAGAAATTTATATAATACAGAAATTAAAAATAATTTAATGGAAAAATTTAATTATTCTTCTGTTATGCAAGTACCAAAATTATCAAAAATAGTTGTTAATATTGGTGTTGGGGATGCTTCTCATGATAGTAAATTCATTGAAGCAGCTAAGAAAGATTTAGAGGCTATTACAGGACAAAAAGCTATTATTACTAAAGCTAAAAAGTCTATTGCAGCATTTAAATTAAGAGAAGGACAACCTATTGGAGTTAAAGTAACTTTAAGAGGTGATGCTATGTATAATTTTATGGATAAATTAATTAAAATAGCACTTCCACGTGTTAGAGATTTTAGAGGAATTAGTTCTAAGGCATTCGATGGTTTTGGAAACTATACTTTAGGAATTAAAGAACAATTAATTTTCCCAGAAATTAATTATGATGAAATAGTAAAATTGAGAGGAATGGATATAGTTTTTGTAACAACTGCAAAAACTAACGAAGAAGCTTTAGAATTATTAAGCGGATTCGGAATGCCATTTAGAAAGTAGGTGCATGTATGGCAAGAACAAGTATGAAAGTTAAAAATAAACGTACACCTAAATTTAAAGTAAGAAGTTATACTCGTTGTGAGAGATGTGGACGTCCTCATGGAGTTATTAGAAAATTTGGTTTATGCCGTATTTGTTTCAGAGAACTTGCAAACGAAGGACAAATACCTGGTGTTAAAAAGTCTAGTTGGTAGAAAGGAAGGTAATTATGGTAAATGATAGAATAGCAGATATGCTTACAAGAATACGTAATGCAAATCAAATGAAATATGATACTGTTACTGTATTAAGTTCTAAAATGATTGAAGAAATAGCTAAAATATTAAAAGATGAAGGTTATATAAGTAATTATAAAATCACTAAAAATACTAATGGTGATGAAATGGTATTAGATTTAAAATATAGTGCAGATAAGAAAGAAAGAGTTATAACTGGTTTAAAAAGAATTAGTAAACCAGGACTTAGAGTTTATGCAAAACATGATGAACTTCCTAGAGTTTTAAATGGATTAGGTATTGCAATTATTTCTACTTCAGAAGGTCTTATGACTGATAAAAACGCTAGAAGTAAACATCTAGGAGGAGAAGTACTTGCCTATATTTGGTAAGGAAACATGTTATGAGTAGAATTGGAAATAGAAAAATAAATATTCCTGAAGGTGTTACTGTTATAGTTAATGATAATGTAGTTACTGTAAAAGGACCTAAGGGAGAGTTAACAAATTCATTTAATAAAGATATGAAAATTGATGTTAATGAAAACATCTTAACAATAACTAGACCAAATGATTTAAAAACTACTAAGAGTTTACATGGAACTACTAATGCTTTAATTGAAAATATGATTATTGGTGTTAGTGAAGGATATAAAAAGGAATTAGAAATAGTTGGTGTTGGATACAGATTTAATGTTCAAGGAAACAAAATTAACGTAAATGCAGGATTTAGTCATCCAGTAGAAGTTATTGTTCCTAGTGACTTAAAAGCAGAACAAGTTAGTACTACTGAAATAGCTATAAGTGGTATTGATAAACAAAAAGTTTCTGAATTTGCAGCTAATATAAGAAAACTTAGAAAACCAGAACCATATAAGGGTAAAGGTATTAGATTTAAGGGTGAACATATTAGACGTAAAGAAGGAAAGAAAGCAGCTAAATAAGGTAAGGAGATTAGTATATGATTAAGAATAAGTCAAGAAATGAATTAAGAAAAAAAAGACATGCTCGTGTACGTAATAAAGTATTTGGTACAAGTGAATGTCCTAGATTAAATGTTTTCAGATCTAATTCTCAAATTTTTGTTCAAGTAATTGATGACGAAAAGGGTGTTACCTTAGTTAGTTCATCAAGCTTAAGTTTAAAATTAGAAAATGCTGGAAACATCGAAGGTGCTAAATTAGTTGGAAAAGATATAGCAGAAAAATGTAAAGCAGCAAATATAACTAATGTAGTATTTGATAGAGGTGGATACCTTTATCATGGACGTGTAGAAGCTTTGGCTGAAGCTGCACGTGAAAACGGATTAGAATTTTAGTGGGAGGATAAGATATGGCAAGACAAGAAAAAAATATGGACTCTAAAAAGAAACTTCTTGAAGAGAGAGTTGTTTCTATCTCTCGTGTAACTAAAGTTACAAAGGGAGGTCGTCATTTCCGTTTCGCTGCTACAATGGCTGTTGGAGATGGAAAAGGACTTGTTGGTATTGGAACAGGTAAAGCTAATGAAGTTCCAGAAGCTATAAAGAAAGGTATCCAAGCAGCAAATAAAAACCTATCAAAAGTTAGTATTGTTGATAACAGAACTATACCTCATGATGCTATTGGTGTATGTGGTAAAGCTAGAGTTTTAATTAAACCTGCAAAAGAAGGTACTGGAGTTATAGCTGGTGGTCCTGTACGTGTTATATTAGAATTAGCTGGTGTTAAAGATATCGTATCTAAATCACTTGGATCTAATACAAAAGTTAACATGGCAAAAGCTACTTTAGAAGCTTTAAAATCAGAACGTACTCGTGAACATATTGCTGAGTTACGTGGAAAGAAAGTTGAGGAGTTATAATATGAAATTAGAAAATTTATCTCGTACTCCTGAAAGAAAAGCAACAAAAAGAGTTGGACGTGGAGCTGGAAGTGGAATGGGTAAAACTTCAACTCGTGGAGAGAATGGACAAAAATCTAGAAGCGGAGCAAGTATTAAACCTTGGTTCGAAGGTGGACAAAGTCCATTATATAGAAGAATACCAAAAAGAGGATTTAATAATGCTAGATTCAGAATTGAATTTGCTACAATCAATTTAAGTGATTTAAACAGATTCGATGATGGTGATGTTATAACTTTAGAATTATTGAAGGAAAAAGGTATTATTAAAAAAGAACTTTGTGGATTAAAAGTATTAGGAAATGGTACTTTAGAAAAGAAATTAACTATAAAAGCTAATAGATTTTCATCAAGTGCTGTTACTAAGATAGAGAATGCTGGCGGAACTGCTGAGGTGATTTAATGTTTTCAAATCTTAAAGGATTATTTAGTCCTACTAATAAAGATTTAAGAAAAAGAATTCTATTCACTTTAGCCGTTTTGGCTATATTCGTAATTGGTACTGGAATAGTTGTTCCTGGTGCTAAACAAATTACTAGTGATTTAGGATTCTTAGAACTTTTGAATTTAATGAGTGGTGGTAGTTTAAAAACATTTAGTATATTTGCGTTAGGTGTTATGCCTTATATTTCGGCTTCAATTATAACTCAATTATTACAAATGGATATAATACCATACTTTAAAGAATTAAAAGAAGAAGGGGCTACAGGAAGGCAAAAAATTAACAGAATTAATAGATATTTAGGAATATTATTTGCTTTTGTTCAAGGTTATATATTTAGTTATGCATACTTAAAAGGTATGGGTACATTAACTGTTATGAAGACAACACTTTATTTAACAGCTGGTAGTTCACTTTTGATATGGTTAGCTGATGAGGTAACTAATAAAGGTATTGGAAATGGTATGTCATTATTAATAATGGCTGGTATTGTTCAACAATTACCAAATACTTTTGTAACAGCATTTAATGATCTTGTTACTTCTGGTAATTTTAGTACTGGTGCTGGTATAGCATGGTTTATCTTATTTGTACTTGTTTACATACTTATATTAGTTGGTGTAATATTTATTGAGACTGCTCAAAGAAGAATACCAATACAATATAGTAATAGAACTAGTACAGCATATAATAAAGAACAATCATATATACCAATTAAGTTAAATAGTGCTAGTGTTATGCCAGTTATATTTGCATCAGCATTTATTGGTATACCATCTTTAATTGCTAGTGTTATAAAAAATGAAGCTTTTAAAAACTTCGTTAATAATTATATTAATTATACATCATTTACTGGGTTTATACTTTATATTGTATTAATATTCGTATTTGGATATGTTTATACATTAATGGAATTAAATCCTGATGAGATGAGTGAAAATTTAGATAAGAATAGAAGCTATATTCCTGGTATTACTCCAGGTGAAAAAACTAGCCAATATTTAAAATATGTAATAACTAGACTTACAGTTGTTGGTTCAATTTTCTTAATTGTTATTGCAGCATTGCCTATATTAATGGGTAAAATACCAAACATATCAAGTTCTGTAACACTTGGTGGTACTGGGTTATTAATAGTAGTTGGTGTTGCATTAGAAACTTATAAACAACTTGAAAGCTCAATTGTTAGTCGTAGTTATAAAACTAGTAGAAAGAGACGCAGAAGATGAAAAATTTAATTCTTATTGCGCCTCCAGCTGCTGGAAAAGGTACTTTGAGTGAACAACTCGTAAGTGCATATGGATATGAACATATATCCACTGGTGATTTACTGCGTATTAAACAGCAAGATGGTAGTGAATTAGGTAATAAACTTAAAGATCTATTATCTATGGGTAAATTAGTAGATGATAATATTGTTACTGATTTACTGAAAGATAAATTAGATGATATATCTACATCATTTATATTAGATGGGTATCCAAGAAATATAAAACAAGCAGGTATATTAGATGATTTACTTAAAACTCTTAATTTAAATATAGATGCAGTTATATATTTAAATGTTGATCGTGAAACTGCAATCTCTAGAGCATTAGGACGTATTACTTGTCCTAAATGTAATAAAATTTATAATAAGTATAATGAATTAATGAAACCTAAAAATGATAATCTATGTGATAGTTGTAATGTAGAGTTAGTTAGTCGTACAGATGATAATGAAGAATCATTTAAGGTTAGGTTTGATACTTATTTAGAAAATACAAAACCTTTATTAGATTATTATAAAGATAGAGGAAAATTAGTTATTATTGATAAAATTGATACTCCAAACGAAACGTTTGAAGAAGTAAAGAAAGTGATTGGTAAATGATATCTATAAAAACTGAAGAAGAAATATCAAAAATGAAAAAAGCAGGTCATATTAATTATTTGACACATCAATATTTGAAGTCATTGATTAAACCTGGTATCACTACAAAATACTTAAATGATGAAGCTGATAAATTTATTAGAAGTCATGGAGGTATTCCTGGATTTTTAGGACTTTATGGTTATCCTGGATCTATATGTGTTTCAGTAAATGAAGAGATTGTACATGGTATCCCAGGAGATAGAGTTTTAAAAGAAGGAGATATTGTATCACTTGATATTGGTGTACTTCTTGATGGATATCATTCAGATTCTGCGTGGACATATCCAGTAGGAAAGATTAATAAAGAAAAAGAGTATTTATTACATCATACTGAGAAGGCTTTGTTTACTGGTCTTAAGGAAATTAAGAACGGTGCTAAGTTAGGAAATGTTGGAGCTAGAATTGAACAATATGCTAAAAAGCATAATTTAGGAGTTGTTCGTGAGTTAGTTGGTCATGGTGTTGGAACTAGTCTTCATGAAGAACCAGATGTACCAAACTATGGAAAATATGATACAGGAATAACTTTAAAAACTGGAATGACTTTGGCTGTTGAGCCAATGTTAAACAGTGGTACAAGAAAAATTTATGTCCTAGATGATGATTGGACTATTGTTACTCGTGATAATAAACCAAGCGCACACTTCGAGCATACAATAGTTGTTCGTGATGATGGATATGAAATATTAACAGGAGAGTGAAAAATGGCTAAAGAAGCTACAATAGAAGTCGAAGGTAAAGTACTAGATAGTATAAAGGACGATTATAAAGTGGAATTAGAGAATGGAACTATTGTAATGGCTCGCGTTTCTGGTAAAATGCGAATGAATATGATTCGTGTCTTACCAGGTGACAAGGTTACAGTAGAGTTTTCACCATATGATTTAAAACGTGGGCGAATAACTTATAGAAGATAATGGAGGAATTTAATTATGAAAGTTAGACCATCTGTAAAGAAAATTTGTGCTAAATGTAGAATAATAAGAAGAAAAGGTAAAGTTATGGTTATTTGTGAAAATCCAAAACACAAACAAAGACAAGGTTAATAGGAGGAAATTATGGCACGTATTAAAAATATCGAATTACCAAAAGATAAAAATATACAAACAGGACTTACTCATATTTATGGTATAGGAAGAAGCTTAGCAAAAACTATTTGTGAATCTGCTAATGTAGATGTATTAAAAAAAGTAAAAGATTTAACTAATGAAGAAGAAGCTTGTTTAAGAAATGAAGTAGATAAATATTTAGTTGAAGGTGAGTTACGTCGTGAAGTAAATATGAATATAAAAAATAAAATGGAAATTGGTTCATACGAAGGTGTTAGACATAAAAAAGGTTTACCAGTTCGTGGACAAAGAACTAATAGAAATGCTAGAACTCGTAAAGGTAAAGGTAAAGTAGTTGCTAACAAGAAAAAAGTTGGTAAATAGTATTTAGGAGGATAAAAAATTATGGCTTATAATAGAAGAAAAAGAAAAGTAAAGAAAAATATTCCAGAAGGTCAAGCACATATACATTCAACTTATAATAATACGGTTGTATCAATTACAGATACATTAGGAAATGTAATTAGTTGGGCTTCTGCTGGAACAATTGGTTATAAGGGATCAAAGAAAAAGACTCCTTTTGCTGCAGGACAAGCTGCTGAACAAGCTGGACGTGCTGCCGCTGATGCTGGAGTAAAAAAAGTTGAAGTATTTGTAAGAGGAATGGGTAATGGTAGAGAAAATGCTATTCGTGCATTACAAACTGCTGGACTTGAAATTACTGCTATAAATGATGAAACACCAGTTCCACACAATGGTTGTAGACCACCTAAACGTCCAAGAAATTAAGGAGGAAAGTTATGAATTTTGAAAAACCAGAATATAAAATAACTGAATATGTTGAAAAAAATAGTTATGGTAAATTTGAATTAGAACCTTTAGAAAGAGGTTTTGGTACTACTATTGGAAATGCATTAAGAAGAGTTATGCTTTCTAGTTTACCTGGAAGTGCAGTAACAAGTGTTAAAATTGATGGAGTTTTACATGAATTCCAAAAAATTGATGGAATTAGAGAAGATGTAACAACTATTATAATCAATTTAAAAAGTTTAGTTGTAAAAAATCATACTAAAGAAAATAAAGTTATGAGATTATCAGCAAATGTTGAGGGTCCAGTTACTGCTGGTATGATTGAACATGATGCTGATATAGAAATTATTAATCCAGACTTAGTTATTTGTAACTTAGTTGAAGGTGGAAAAATTGATATGGAAATGACTGTTGGTAATGGTCGTGGATATGTTGATTCTAAGCAAAATAAAGTGTTATTAGATAATGTTGGTGTTGATGTTATTCCTATTGATTCATTATATTCACCAATTGAGAGAGTTAGTTATGAAGTTACTGATGCTCGTGTTGGACAAAATGAAAATTATGATAAATTAACAATGAACGTTTACACTAATGGTTCAATTACTCCAGAAGAAGCTATGGCTTTAGCTAGTAAAATATTAATTGAACACTTAAATATAGTAGCAGATTTAAATCAAATTTCAGATATTACTGGTATCATAGCTGAAAAGAAAGTTGATACTATTACAAAAACTTTAGAAACTCCAATTGAAGAAATTGAATTTAGTGTAAGAGCTTATAACTGCTTAAAAAGAGCTGGTATTAATACAATGCAAGATTTAATTGATAAAAAAGAAATTGAAGTTACTAAAATACGTAATTTAGGTAAAAAATCTTTAAAAGAAGTATTAGATAAAGTAAAAGAAATGGGACTTAAGTTCCACGAATAAGGAGTGAAAATATGTCATACAGAAAATTAGGAAGAGAATCACGTATTAGAAGAAGCATATTAGCTGGTATTACTAAAGATGTTATAAATAACGGATACGTAGTAACTACTGAAGCAAGAGCTAAAGAAGCACGTAAGTTTATCGATAAAATGATTACTTATGGTAAAAAAGGTACTTTAGTAAGTCGTAGACAAGCATTAGCTTTCTTACATAATGATAAAGCTGTTGTTAGTAAAGTATTTAATGAATTAGCACCTAAGTATGCTGATCGTAATGGTGGATATACTCGTATTATAAAATTAAAAGAAAGAATCGGAGACGATGCTTTAATGGTAAGATTAGAATTAGTTTAGTTCTAATCTTTTTCTATATAAAAAATGTAGGATTGTTAATACTATTATAAGTATCTTTAGTTATTATATTAGGTATATCATCTGGTATAGATATAGAGTTATTGCTCATATCTTTTTTTATAGTATTTTTTAATTTCATTAATTTTATCATACTTGATAAATCTGTTTTATTAGTTTTAATATTTTTATAAGTATTATTTATTGTTTTAAAAATTGGTTTTGCTTCTTTATAAAGTGGCATTGCTTTGTTGGCAATATTTAAAGTATTATTTATACCAGATAATATTTTTGTTAAAGTAGTTGGATCATTATTCATAATTATCACACTCATATAATTATATGAAATTTACTTAAAAAACTTTACATTTTATATATATTATATGATATACTATTTATAGTAATGATAGAAGGAGTAAGATATATGAAAAGTGCTAAGAAAAAGACAAATATATTTTTAATATTATTATCTCCTTTTATGTATTTTTGTCTAGGATGTTATTATACTTTATATGGAATATGTTATCCATTTATTTTGGTATATAATTTGATAGCAGGTGCTATATATAAGAGTTATGCAAAAAGTAGAAATAAAAAAGAACAAAAAGAAGTTATTAAAGCAGTAAATTTAGAAATGGATTCAATAGATGATAAAATAAAAAAGAATAATGAAATTAAACAGAAAGAAGAAATAAAGAATCATAACTCTATAAAAATAAAAAAAGAAAATAAGAAAATAAATAAAAAGATAAATGCAAAAAAGCTTAAAGAAAGAGATTTATTGATAAGTGAAATTAATAAACAGGATAGTGTGAGAACTGAGTATCCTAATACTTATAGATATTCAGCTAGAGATAGTGAAGGACATGATGTTATAGGATATTTAGTTGCTTATACTAAACAAGAAGTATTTAATTTTTTAGAATCAGAAGGATATACAGTATTTAAACTAGAAAATAATAAATTTATAGAATTATTATATGGACAGAAGAGTTTTTCGAAAAGAAAATTAAAAACAAAAGATTTAATATTTTGGTTAACACAATTATCTACTTATTTAAAATCAAGTATACCATTAACTGATGCAATGAGAATACTTGGTATACAAATGGGTAAAAGAGATCAATATAAAAAACGTTTATTTGATGCTATTGTTTATCAATTGATTATGGGTGAAAGTTTTAGTGATGCATTATTAAAACAAGGAAATGCATTTCCTTCTCTTTTAATTAATATGATTAAAGCTGCTGAAGCAACTGGTGAGATAGAAGCAACTCTTGATGATATGGCAGAATATTATAATGAAATAGAAAGTACAAGAAAACAAATGATAAGTGCATTAACTTATCCAACAGCAGTTATGATATTTTCAATAGCAGTAGTTACATTTATTTTATTATATGTTGTTCCTCAATTTAGTGGTATATATGAATCTGCTGGTGTTGAACTTAATGGACTTACATTATTTGTAATGTCAGCAAGTGACTTTTTGAAAAAAAATGTAATGTATATATTATTGGGAATTGTTGTAGTTATATTAATTATATATTATTTGTATACTAATGTTAAAAGTGTTAAATATGCTTTGCAAAAATTTGCAATGAAATTACCTTTGTTTGGAAAAATAATAATATATAATGAAATGACAATATTTACTAAAACATTTTCTTCATTATTAAAAAATAATGTATTTATAACAGATAGTATGGAAATATTAACTAAGATTACTAATAATGAAATATATAAGGAAATAATGTTTAATACAATAAATAATATTGCAATAGGTGAAAAGATAAGTACATCATTTAAAGATAATTGGGCTATTCCAGAAGTTGCTTATTATATGATTGTTACTGGTGAATCAACTGGTGAACTTGCTGAAATGATGGCAAAAGTTAGTTTATATTATCAAGAAGAACATAAAAATATTATTAATTCTTTAAAATCTTTGATAGAACCTATTATGATAATATTTTTGGCAGTAGTTGTTGGAGGCGTAGTTCTATCTGTAATAATTCCAATGTTTAGTTTATATGGACAAATAAGTTAGGGTGTGTTAATATGTTATATTTTATATTTATTATTGGAATTATATTTGGTTCTTTTTATGGGGTAGTAGGCACAAGACTTCCGGAAGAAAAAAGTATTGTTAAACCTGGGAGTCATTGTGAGTATTGTGGACATTATTTAAAATGGTATGAGAATATTCCTATAATAAGTTATATAGTATTGGGAGGACTTTGTAAAAAGTGTAAGAAACCTATTGGTTTTGTGTATTTTATGACTGAACTATTAAGTGGTTGTTTATTTGCATTATGTTATAAGGTATTTGGTATTAGCTACGAATTTTTTATAGCTGTAATACTTTCAAGTCTAGTTATAATAATATTTGTAAGCGATTCCAAATATATGATAATAAATGATAGTCCATTAATTGTAAGTGCTTTATTAATATTTATAATTAAATGGTTGGATACTGGTATAGTGAGTGCTTTAATGTCTTTAGTTTATGGTTTAGTAATCTTTGGCGCAGCTTATTTACTTATGTTATTTGGAGCATTAGTATTTAAACAAGAAGCATTAGGTGGTGGAGATATAAAATTATCTTTTGTTGCTGGAATGGTATTAGGTGTAAAATTAGGAATAATGTACATTGTATTGGCATCGTTTTTAGCATTTCCATATGCTGTTTATGTAACTATTAAAAATAAAGATAATATGCTACCTTTTGGGCCATTTTTAGTTAGTAGTTTATTAATAATTTATTTAAATACGAATACTATTAATGAAATTATAAAAATTATATTATAATTTATATTTTGAAGACTAAATAGTCTTTTTTTTTCATACAATTTTATAGGTGAATATATGAAAAAGTATATTATATTATTAATAATTATTTTATTTCCTCTAAGAGTAAATGCTACAAGTACTACGTTGATGGATATGGATACCAATAGAATACTTTATAACAGTAATGGTAATGATGTTAGGTTGATTGCTAGTATTAGTAAGATTATGACTGCAATTGTTGCTATAAACAATTATGATATTAATAAAATGGTTAAAATCGATGAAAATGTTTTAAAAAGTTATGGTAGTGGAATATATGTTGAAGTAGGGGAAGAAATTAGTATGGAAAACTTACTATATGGTTTAATGCTGAGAAGTGGAAATGATGCTGCTATACAAATTGCAACTACTGTTGGTGGAAGTATGGAAAATTTTGTTAAAATGATGAATGATACTGCTAAATCAATTGGAATGAAACATACAAATTTTGTTAATTCTAGTGGTTTAGAAAATAATGATGGAGTTGGAAATACTAGTACCAGTAATGATATGGCACTTTTAATGAGTTATGCCATGAAAAATGAAAAATTTAAAACTATTGTTGGTACAAAAGAGAAACTAGTTAAAACAAATTATAAAACTTATATGTGGTATAACAAAAATAGACTATTAAAAGAATATAAATATTGTAATGGTGGTAAGACTGGATTTACAGAAAAAGCAAGAAGGACATTAGTAACTACTGCTAGTAAAGACGGTATGAATTTTGTTGTAGTTACTTTAAATGATCCAAATGATTTTAGTAATCACAAGGCTTTGTATGAAGAATATTTTAATAAATATAAGAGTTATAAAGTATTAAGTAAAGAAGAAAAGTTTCAAAATAAGAATTATTATATTAAAAATGATAAGTACATTGCTTTAACTAATGATGAATATAAAAAAATTAATAAAGAAATAGTTTTGTATGATGATAATGTTAGCGATATAGTTGGATATATTTTGATTAAATTAGATGATAAAGTATTAGTGAAAGAATATATTTATGAAAAGAAAAATATTGTTAAAAAAGAAAAGAAAAAAAGTTTTATAGATAAAATAAAGAGTTTTTTTAGATAGGATGATTTAATGGTAAATGTCTTATGGGGTAGTTTTATAATAATTGGTATTGTTTTTGGTTTTATAAATGGTAAAATTGATTTAATAAATACAGAAATAATAAATAGTGGAAAAAGTGCTTTAGAATTGATGTTAGAAATGCTTCCTATGCTTGCTTTATGGATGGGATTAATGCGTATTGCAGAAGATAGTGGATTATTAAAAAAAATTGCACATAAATTAAGTTTTATTCTTAAACGATTATTTCCTACGATACCAAAAGATAATGAAGCATTAGGTTTAATTGCAAGTAACGTTGCTATAAATATGGCTGGTTTAGGTTCTGCTGCAACACCATGTGGTTTAAAAGCTATGAAAGAGTTACAAAAATTAAATGATAAAAAAGATAGAGCAACTACAGCTATGATAACATTTTTAGTACTTAATACTGGTGGTGTTACAATAATACCAACTACTATAATATCTTTACGTGTTATGCATGGAAGTGCTACTCCTACAGAAGTAATACCAACTTGTATAATAGCAACATTCTCATCTTGTATATCTGGATTAATATTAGATTATTTTATAAGGAGAAAAAATGGCAACGTTTAGTATAATAGCACTTCCTTTAATAGTTTTAAGTATAGTTCTTTATGGATATAAGAAACATATTAATATATATGATTCTTTTATGAAAGGTGTACTTGAAGGACTTAAAACTTGTGTAGAAATATTTCCTAATATACTTGCTATGATATTTGCTGTAAATCTTTTAATTAAAAGTGGTTTTATAGATTATATTAGTTCATTTTTAAACCCTATGTTATCTAAATATAATTTAAGTACTGATATAATAAGTATGTCATTATTTAGACCAATAAGTGGTAATGCTAGTTTAGCAATATTAAATAATATATTAGGTAAATATGGACCAGATTCTATTATGGGAAAACTTGCTAGTACTATACAAGGTTCAACAGATACCACTTTTTATGTTTTAGCACTTTATTTTGGTAGTATTGGAGTTAAAAAAACTAGATATGCACTTCCAGTTGGTTTGTTTGCTGACTTAGTAGGAATACTTATGAGTTTTTTACTAGTTTATTTGTTCTTTGGTAGATAATTATCTACTTTTTATTTTACAAAATTTATGTTAAAATACTTCTATGAAAGAAGTGAACTTTATGGAAAGATTACAAAAGGTTATTGCAAATAGTGGTTATTGTTCTAGAAGAAAAGCAGAAGAATTAATAAGTAAAGGTAAAGTATGTGTTAATGGAGAAAAAGTTACTGAATTGGGAACTAAAGTAAATAAAACAGATGCAATAGAAGTAGAAGGTAAGGTACTTAGTTTAGAAGAAGATAAAGTAGTGTTTTTGCTTAATAAGCCTAGAGGTGTAATATCAAGTGTTAGTGATGATAAAGGTAGAAAAACAGTTGTTGATTTAATTGATACAAAAAAACGTATATATCCTATTGGAAGATTAGATTATGATACTACAGGTATAATACTCTTAACAAATGATGGTGAACTTGCAAATACATTAATGCATCCAAACAATAAAGTAGAAAAGAAATATATTGCTAAATTAAATAAATATTTTGAAATAAGTGATTTAAAGAAATTAGAATATGGTATAAAAGTTGATGGTGTTAAATGTACTCCTACTCGTGTTAAAATAAAAAAGAATGATAAAGAAAAAGATTATAGTATTATTGAAATAAGTATTGTTGAAGGACGTAATCATATTATAAAAAGAGTATTTATGGAACTTAATTATTTAGTAGATAAATTAACTAGAATTGAGTATGCATTCTTGAATTTAGATGGGCTTAAGAGTGGAGAATATAGACAATTATCTATAAAAGAAGTGAAAAAGTTATATGAATATAAAAAATAATGTTAAAGTTGAAAAATTAGATGATTTTGGTCGTGGAATAGGTTATGTTGATAATAAAATAATATTTATTAGAGATGCGATGATAGGTGAAGTAGTTGATGTAAATATTATTAAAGAAACTAATAAATATTATGAAGGTGAAGTAATTGAATATAAAAAAAAATCTAATGATAGAGTAAATGTAAACTGTCCATACTATAAATATTGTGGTGGTTGTAATATATTACATATGAATTATGATAATCAAATAGAGTATAAAAAAGATAAATTAAAGAATATATTAAAAAAATTTAGTAATTTGAATATAGATATTGATGTAATAAAAAATAAGAATGTAATAGGTTATAGAAATAAGATAAAGTTGAAAATATTAGATAATAAGTGGGGCTATTATAATACTAGTACACATAATTTTATAGAAATAGATAAATGTTTGTTAGCAAAAGATTCTATTAATAAAGTTATTGAAAATAAAAAGTATATTAATATAAATAGTGGTAGTATAACAATAAGATGTAATTATAATGATGAAGTTTTATTATGTATAGAGACTAAGGATAAAGTTGATATTGATATAGATAGTTTAAAAAATAATATAAAATTAGTTGGTGTAGTTATTAATGATAAAACGTATTGTGGTGAAAATTTCTTTTATGAAATGATTAATAATAAATTATTTAAAGTTAATTATAATTCTTTTTTTCAAATAAATAATTATATGACTAAAGAAATGATAAATATTATTAATAATAATTGTAGTGAAAAGATTTTGTTAGATTTATATTGTGGTGTAGGTTTTTTAGGACAAGCAATCAATTATAAATTTGATAAAATATATGGAATTGAATTAAATAGAAATAGTATTATTGATGCAATTAATAATGCTAAAATAAATAAGATTAATAATACTTATTATATGTGTGGAGATAGTAGTAAATTAATTAGTAATATAAAAGAAAATGTAGATACTTTGATAATAGATCCTCCTAGAAGTGGACTTTATAAGAATATGGTAAATGATGTTATAAATATAAATTCTAATATTATTATTTATGTTTCATGTAATCCTATTACCTTGGGAAGAGATATTAATATATTAAAAAATAAATATTATGTTGATAAGATATATTTACTAGATATGTTTAGTAATACATATCATTTTGAGACTGTTTGTGTTTTAAAACTTAAATAAAAAATATGTTTAATAATAACAAATATTATAATATGCACTAACATTACAATTTAGTTTGTTTAAGTACAATAGAAAACAAAAATTAAAATGATTAAATCATAAAAAAATTAATCATTTTTTTTGATTAATTCTTTTTTCTTAATATTATTGTTTGTTTGATTGTTTATTATTTCTTTTATTTCAAAATATATTTCTTTTTGAGGTATGTTAATTTTTGTAACTTTTAATTTTAATCTAGTACCAAGATTAATTTTATTTTTTGAATAGTTACATTGTAATATTTTATTTTGTGTATCTATGTCGAATGCTCTAGCAAAATCACTTGATAAATCTAAAACACCTTTAATATTATTGTCAAGTTTAATGTATACGTTATCTTTATCAACATCTAATAACATCCCTTCAAATTCTTCGTCTTTGTGCTTTTCCATATATTTAGCCATTTTTAATTTTAAATAATCTTTTTCAGCATCATCGGCTTGTCTTTCTTTGTAACTAGAATGTTCTGATATTTCATCTAATTGATTAATTAAAAGATTCCAATGATTATTCGTTGAATAATCATTATTAATAAATATATTTATTAATGTTTGTACTATTAAATCTGGGAACCTTCTTATTGGTGAAGTAGAGTGACAATAATTATCTAATGCCAATCCAAAGTGACCTTCATTATTTGTTGAATATTTTGCTTTTGCCATACTTCTTAATAATAGATTTGATATTATTGTATATTCTTGTGTTCCTTTATAATCATCTAAAATATTTTGTATTGCTTTTTGACCATATGCATTTTGTATTCTAACTAATTTATAACCCAATTTCTTTATAATTTCTATTGTTGAATCCAATTTTATTTCATCTGGATTATTATGTATTCTATATATAAATGGTAAATTTTGTTTTTCGAATTCAACTGCAACAACTTGATTAGCTAAAATCATAAGTATTTCAATTATACTTTCTGCTTCACCAATATGTCTTTTTTCAAAACCAATTATATTATTTTCATCATATAAATCAGTTTTTATTTTCAATTCATTAGATTCAAACTCTAAATTTCCTCTTCTTTTTCTAAACTTTATAGCAGTTTGTGCAAATTCTCTTAATAATTTTATCTCATTAAGTAGAGGTATATAATCTTCATTAATTTTTCTAGTTTTAAAATACTCATTTAAATCTTCATAACTCATTCTTTTTTTTGAATTTATTATGGAATCTGTTATTTTATAATTTACTATTTTTCCTTTTTTGGGATCATATTCAATTATAGTACTTTTTGTTAATCTATCTTCATTTTCATTAAGAGAACATATTCCATTAGATAATTCTTTAGGTAACATTGGAATTACTTTATATCCTAAATATACACTTGTTCCTCTACTTAAACTTTCTTTAAATAATTCAGAACCGAATTTAACATAATGAGCTACATCTGCTATATGAACACCAATTAAATAATTACCATTATCTAATAATTTTATACTTACTGCATCATCCATATCTTTTGTAGTTATTCCATCAATAGTAAATATTTTTTCATTTCTTAAATCAAGTCTGTTTTCTAAATCTTCTTTTCTTATTTCTTTTGGAATACTTTTTAATTCTTCAATAGCTTTTTTACTAAAATCTATATCGAAACCTTTACTTATAGCGATGGCAATTTCATCACACATTTCATCTTTTGTATTACCAATTTTAAATATTTTTTTAGCTATTATATCATTATATTCATCAGTTTTGTTTTCTAATTCAATATAAACTCTATCTCCAACAACTAAATCTTTTATTAGTGATTTGTCACAACTAATACTTATTTCTTTATTACCATTAAAAGGAACTAAAACTAATTTATTTTTATATTCCTTTAATTCACATACAAGTTTGTAATTTTTTCTTTTAATTATTCCAATAACTTTTCCATATTTATTTGATATTCTTTCAACAACAACTAAATCGTTTTTAAGAGCAGTATGTAAATTTTCTGGCTCTATAATTATTTTATCATTATTGTCCTTTATATATGAAAAACCTTTAGAACATTTTTTTAATGTATCTATAATATATTCTTTATTTATACTACTATATTTATTTTTTTCATTTATAAATATTAATCTTTTATCTAATAATATATCTATAATATTATTTAATTCTTCTTCATTTAAATTTGTAATCTTTAATAAATTCTTATGATCTATATCATTTTTTGTTATTATTTTTAATATTTCATCTTCCATTTTAAACCCTCTCTAATAAAAATATCACACAATTTTATTGATTTGTAAATATAAAATATACTTTTTTGTAAAATATTTTGAAATTTATTTAAAATATCAATAATATTATAAAAATATGATATAATTTAGTAGAAGAAGAGGTTGTTAATATGTTAGATTTGAATAATTATAAAAATATTTATATGATTGGAATTGGCGGTATTAGTATGAGTGGTATTGCACATATTTTAAATTCATGGGATTTTTTTGTTAGTGGTAGTAATAATGAAGAAAATGATATGACTATGGAATTAAAGAATGCTGGTATAAAAGTTAATATTGGACATAATTATGATAATATAAATGATAATATTGATTTAGTTGTTTATACTGCTGCTATAAAAGAAGATAATCCTGAACTTATTCATGCTCATGAATTAAATATACCATGTTTTGAAAGAGGTAAATTTTTAGGTGAGTTAACAAAATTGTTTAAAGATACAATAGGAATAAGTGGTACACATGGAAAAACTACTACTACAAGTATGGTGAGTTTATGTTTTTTAGAAGAAGGATTAGATCCATCAATTCAAGTTGGTTCTGTTTTAAAAGAAATAAATGGTAATTATAGAGTTGGTAAAAGTGATTATTTTATTATTGAATCTTGTGAGTATGCTGATAGTTTTCTTTCCTTTAAAGAAAAAAGTGCAATAGTTTTAAATATAGATAATGATCATTTAGATTATTTTAAAAATTTTGATAATATAAAAAAATCATTTCAAACATATGTTAGTCATTTACCTAGTGATGGATTACTAGTATTAAATGGAGAAGATAAAAACTGTTTAGAACTAGCTCTTTATACGAAAGCAAAAGTTATTACATATGGTTTTAATGAAAAATATGATTATAATGCTACTAATATAAAATATGATAGTGAAGGATATGCTTCATTTGATTTGTATAATAAAGATAAATTTATTGATAGAATAAATTTAAGTGTTATTGGGAAACATAATGTATTAAATTCTTTAGCTTGTATATCTTTATGTTTATATTATGGATTAAGTATTTCAAATATAAAAAAAGGTTTAAAAAAATATACTGGTGCTGGTAGAAGGTTTGAATATAAAGGATTATTTAATGGAGCAAAGGTATATGATGATTATGGACATCATCCTACTGAAGTATTAGCTGTTAGTAATTCAATATTAAATAAGAAGTATAATAAATCTTGGGTAATATTTGAACCTCATACATATTCAAGAGTGTATAATTATTATAAAGATTTTGCTAAGTCTTTAATGAATTTTGATAATATAATAATAACTGATATATATGCTGCTAGAGAAAAGAACACTTATAATGTAAGTCCAGAAATGATAATAAATGAGTTAAAAAAATTGGGTAAAAGTGGTATACATATAAGTGATTTTAATGATATAAAAGATTATTTAAATAAAAATGTTGAAGTAGATGATTTAATACTTACGTTAGGAGCAGGTTATATTACAAAATTAAGTGATTTGTTAACAAAAAAATAAATCCGTAAACTTAAACCACAAAAGTATTGATAATAGTGAATCAATATTATATAATATGAAACAAGTTTTAATTTGTTTTCTCAAATTGGAGCTTTATATTATTAAAAATCATTAAGGGAGATGAAAAGACAGACACTTGCTTTTTGTTCCTCCCTTTTTTTGTATAAGAATGTGTGAGGTGATGTTGTGAAAAAGATAACAGTTATAGGTTTAGGTTGTGTTGGATTGACCACAGCTCTTGTTTTTACAAATACAGGCACGGTGGTAGTTAGTATTGATAAAAATGAAGATAAAGTCAAATTATTAAAAAATAAAAAGATACCTTTTTATGAAAAAGGATACGATAAACTACTTGAAAAGAATTTTAATAAATTATGTTTTACCTCCGAGTAAGAGGAGATTCAAAAAATATCATAATAAAAATAAAGGAGATTTTAAAATGATAGAGGAAACTGTTTTCACAAATGAAAAGATAATAGAAGTTGTTAAAAAAAATTATAATATAGATATTTATCAAGTTGAAAAATTAAATCGTGGTAGTGCTAACTTGTATTCGTTAAATGAAAACAAATATATATTAAAAGAATTTCAAACAAAATATATAAAAGAAGAAATCGATAAGGAAATAAATATTATAAATCATCTAAAAAAAGATAATATTCCAGTTCCAGAATATATAAAAACTATAACTGGTGAATATAGCTTTATATATGAAAATAGAGTTATAATTATGCAAAAATTTATTGATGGATATACAATAGAATCTAATACTGGAAATTACGAACAAATTTTGGAATCTGCTGAATATCTTGGTAAAATTATTAACAGTCTTACAACTTTGAAAGTTGAATTACCTAGTAATGATGTATCAAGTTGGTATTCAAAAGAAACAATTAACGAGAGCATAGATAAACAAGAAAAGCTGTTGAAAAAGATATCTTTAAAAAATTATCCACAAATATATGAGGATTTAACTGATAAAATTTCTATGTTGAAATATGTCAGGGATAATTTGGATTTTAGTGATATGAATAAATTGACTATTATGAATACTCATGGTGATTATAGTTTATTACAGTTTATATATAAAGATGGTAAAATAAATGCAATAATAGATTTTGTTTCAGCTTGCAAAATGCCAATTGTGTGGGAGGTAATTAGATCTTATAGTTACATAGATCCAAAGGCAAAAGAAGGAAAAATTGATATTGACAATTTAGTTAAATATGTGAGAACTTTTACCAACTATGTTAAATTAAATAAATATGATTTTAAATTTATGTCATATTTATATTTGGTTCAACTTCTCGCAAGTACGTTTGGATATAAACAATATATTGCAGATAATTCAAAAACAAGCTTGTTAGATTTTGCATATTTTAGAACAAGATTGTGTAAATTTTTATTTGAAAATGCAGAAAAAATAGCTAATACTTTGATAGAAAAATTAACAGATGAAAAAGTCGAGACTGCTGAAAAGACAATTAAAATTAAAACTGATATTTAGAATTTATTTCTATTTATCATTTTTGTGTGACAGGCGTTAATAAGTTACACAATCAAATTAAGTTAGAAGCATAGAAAATATGCTTTTTTTTGTATAAAACAATATAATTTAAACATAATAATATTGAGGAGGAATACCATGAAGAAAAAATTTACTTTTTTAGCAATATGTTTGGTTGTATTACTAACAACTGCATGTAGTTTAGGAAATACACCTACTAGTTCAGTAGAAAGATTGTTATCTAAATATAATACAAATGATGAAGAGATTGTAGTAGAATTAGATGATTATATAAATTCTTCTGAATTAACTGATGAACAAGCAAAAGAATATAAAGACATCTATTTAAAACAATTTAAAGATATGAAATATGAAATTAAAGATGAAAAAATAGATGGTGATAATGCTACTGTTACAGCACAAATAACTGTATATGATTATTATAATGCTGAAAAAGAAGCAAATGATTATTTAAATGATCATCAAGATGAATTTAAGAAAAATGATGTATATGATAAATCTTTATTTACAGATTATAAACTAAAAAAATTAAAAGATGTAAATAAAACAGTTGATTATACAATTGATTTCCAACTTACTAAAATAGATGGTAAATGGGAAGTAAATGATTTATCAAATGAACAATTAGAAAAAATACATGGAGTTTATGCTTACTAGACCTATTGGTCTTTTTTTCTATTTATGTTAAAATATTATTATAGGGAAGTGAATATATGACAACAATAGGAATTATTGGAGCAATGCAAAATGAAATAGATAAATTAATAACTTTTTATAATTTAAAAAAAGATAAAATGAATAAGGATATTTATGTAAGTGAGTTAAATGATAAAAAAATTGTAGTTGCAATGAGTGGTGTAGGAAAAGTAAATAGTGCTGCAATGACACAATATATTATTGATAAATATAATACTGATGCAATAATAAATTCTGGTGTTGCAGGTGGTATTAACAATAAATTGAAAGTAATGGATATAATTATTTCTGATTATGTTACATATCATGATTTTATGCCTAAAACTATTATGGAATCTTATGTACCAAATAGAGGTAGGATAGCAGCAAATAATACATTGGTTGATATTGCTAAAAAAGTGATAAAAGAAATGAATATTACAAACGCTTATTTTGCGCCTATGTGTAGTGGTGATAGTTTTGTACAAGATGAAAAATTAAAATTAGAAATTTTATTAAATACAGGTGCTTGTTGTGTTGATATGGAAAGTGCATCAATAGCACATACTTGCGCATTAAATAGTATTCCATTTATATCTATAAGAACTATTAGTGATATGGCTAATGGTGGAGAATATTATGAAGATATTGCTGCTTATAAATCTAGCGAATTTGTAACAAAATTGGTTAGTGAAATATTTTTACATTTAAGTAGAGAATCAAAAAAAGAAGATAATATATATTTATATACTCCTAAATATAATGAACTAGATTATTATAAAAATATTTTATTAGATCCTAAAACAATGGAATATAATGCTGGTTATGATATAAATTTAGATGGATATGAATATGATACTGGATGTGTTAAAACTTTTAATAAAGAAAAATGGTATAAGAAACAAATACTTGATAGGAATAGATATTTTGCATATATAATAGATAAAATAGATAATAAACCAATAGGATATGTTAATTTTCATTTTGATGAAATAAAATTAAAACATACTTGTGGTGTTATTGTAGAATATAAATATAGAAATAAAGGTTATGGTACTAAAGCATTGATATTGCTTTTAGAAAAGGCTTTTAATGAATATAATTTAAATTGTTTATCTTGTTCTATACCTTATAAAAATACTAAAGTATTAAAATTTTTTATGAATAATGGTTTTAAAGATATAAAAGAAGATTATTATATTAAAAGATTTAATAATAATGAAAGATATATAACATTAGAATATACTAAAGATTCTTACAATAAAAATATATAAATAAAAAATATTATATTATAAATATAATGCATTGTAAAAAAGTGGCAGAATTGCCAAAAAAATACAATGGGTATGATTTTTTCAATTATTTAGTTTTTAAATAATATTTTATAATAATTTTTATAAATATATAATTAAATTAGATTAAATGTCTAATTTTTTTAATGTTTCATATAATTTTATGAGAGGAATGATTTTATGAAAGAAAATATGCATATTGAAAAAGAATTATTATTTAAAAACAACATAAAAGATATTACTAGTATATCACTTGATTCAGATTATAAAATAGAAGGGAAAAAAATAATTGGTAATTTTATAATAGATGGAGAATATAAAATACATGAAGTTTCTATTAATAAAGAAAAGTTTGATTTTAAAATTC
>CAKOHQ010000017.1 GCA_934085875.1 uncultured Bacilli bacterium
ATATAAAAGAGGTATAAGAAGATGGTTTAGAGAGTTTAGATATTATTATTTAGAAAATAAGTTTTTAATAAATATTATATTATGTGTAGTAGTTGGTGTTATTTTTATAAGTATATTTAGTGTTAATATGTTTAGATCTAATAGGGTTAGTGTTGGTAGAAGTTTTAATGCCGGTACATTTAATTATAAAGTTGGTAATGTTTATGAAACAAAATATGATTTAAATTATAATATTATTAAAAAAGATAAAAAATATGTAGTAGCTAATGTTAATGTTAGAAATAATATTCAAGAATCTAATAGTATTGATTTTAAAAGAATAAGATTAATGTATGGTAAGGAATATGTTTACGCTACTAATTATTTTAATAAATATTTTTATGATTTAGGTACTCCATATAATAATGATGTTATAAAATATGGTAATGTATATAAATATATTTTAATTTTTGAGGTACCTAATACTTACAAATCAAACAAATATATTTTAAAATTTTATGATAAGATTGAATATAGTAAAGATGGAAGTAAAGGTTCTTATAAAGAGGTTAAAGTTAGTGCTAAAAGAATAAATGAAGAAAGAAATGAGTTGTTTTTAAAATTAAATGAGAATTCTGTGTTTGATAAAAGAAGTTATGGCAGTAGTAATATTACTATAAGTGGTTTTGATATTAAATCTAGTTATGTTTATAAAGATAATGACAAAAGTGTTATTATAAGAGATAAAAATATTAATAATGTTTTACTTATTTTAGATTATAAATTGGAACTAGATAGTAAAAAGGATATTAGTAAATATTTTAAAGATGATAAGGAATTTTTTGATAAGTTTATAACTGTTAGCTACAAATATAATGATAAAAATAAAAATTATAAAGATGTTAATGTTGTTGGAAATGTAGATGATAAAGTAATGTTATCTGTTCCATATGAAGTTATGAATGCAAGTGATATAAGAGTAAATATTGAATTTAGAGATGTTAAGCTTGTTTATGAATTAAAATAAAAAGTTCAATTTTTGTATTTTGAACTTTTTCTTTTGCATAATAAATTAAAAAATACATTTATTAAATAAAAATAAAAACCCCTTAATGGGGAATAATTCAATTGGAGGACCCAGTCGGATTTGAACCAACGATCAGGGAGTTGCAGTCCCATGCCTTACCACTTGGCTATGGATCCAAATTTGAATTAATAAACAAAATATTTAACTAATTCATGTAAATTTATTTTACAATATGATATCTATTTTGTCAATTTAAATAACTTAAAAAATCTAAAAAAAATTATATACTTCCGCCTTTACTTCCACCTTTTGACATTATTTTTCATTTCCTTTTCTTTTTTTATATGTATTGTATTCTACATCTCCATTTTCATAAATTATAAAATTTTCTGTACCAAGTTGAATTATGATAGATTTTAATTCTTGAACTATATTTTCTTTACTTTTTTCGTCTTTAACAGATAACATACGATATTCTTTTAATTTTTTGTTGAATTCATTAAATAATTCAATATCATTATTGCCATTTTCATTTAAATCAAAATAACATTCTAATGCTAAAGAACCTTTAAAAATAAATTTATCATAACAACTTGTTTCTAAATTAATGTTTTTCATAATCAAAAAATCTCTTTCTATTATTATTTAAACTTTGTTTTTTTTCTTAAAACATCACCTCATTCCGAATAATAATTATTAATTAATAATCATCTATTTACATTAAGGAACTTGATGCAACAAATTATGATATGTCAATATATTTATAAATATATTGTCCCTCTTAGTTTTATACACTATCACCATTATACCATTACGTCAATAAAATATCGCCTATTAAATGTAATATATTAATATTCTATTAAATTAAAACACATTTATTCAAAATTATTGCTTTTATCTACTAATTTTTTAATTTTTTTGTGTTGTACATACCGCCCGTCACGGAAATAAATAATTATTTTTATTATTTTCTACCGCATAACCAATCTAGCGATATTTTATATGATTTACATATTTGATATGCAAATGCGGTTAATATTAATGTTTTACCACTCTCATAAGCACTTAGTGTAGAATGTGTTGTATTTAATATTTTTGCTAATTCAACTTGTGTGATATTATTATTGTGTCTAAATTTTTTTAGATTATTTCCTATTAATTTTTTATCAAGATTTTCAATTTTATTTGTTTTTTCATTCTGCACAGAAAGATTAGTAAGATAATCTAAACTAACGTTGTAATAGTTTGCGATGGTGTTTAAGTGTTTTAAAGGAATTATTTTAGTTCCATTTTCCCAAGCACTATATGTTGGCTGTTTAACATTAATTAATTCTGCTATTTCTAGTTGATTTAAATTTTTATCTTTTCTAATATCTTCTAGCAATTCAAATTTCATTTTTTTCACCAATTTTATTATTCTATAAAAAATCTTTTCATTTAAAATATATAGACAAATACGACAATTTGTATTATTCTATAATTGGAGGTGATATAGTGAAAGAAGCAAGTGGAGAATTAAGTATGACAGCAATTACTGTTGTTGCTATCGCCGCTATTGCTGGTTTGTTTTCAGTATTTTTATTACCGGGTTTGAAAGGAACAATTATGAAAAAAACTCATTGTTCACAAGCTTTTGATTGTGATAGTTCTGGTAATAATTGTACTTATTGTAAAAATGATGAATGTACTGAAACCGGTACTGTAGATTGTGGTACAAGTAATACTAAAACAAATAATAGTGGAACAACTCCAGATTAAAATGATTATTTTTTAAATAAAATATAGACAAATACGACATTTTGTGATAATATGATTGTGATGGAAATTTTGGTATATGTATCATATTCTTTCTTATTATATCTATATATATGATTTATATACCTTTTTCTATTAATATTAAAAAAGTATAAATAATTTTTAAAGGAAGTGATAGTGTGAATAACAAAAAAATTACATTACCAATACAGATAATTATTATTAGTTTTTGTATTGGGTTAATTATTTCAGGAATTGGATTAGTAAAACAGTTTAATGCTAAAAAAGTTAATGAAGATAGAAGATTGGCTGCTCTAAAAGCGTCTGAAGAAGCAATTAATTCTGCTAATAAAAGACTTGAAGAAATAAAAAAAGAATATGATGAGTTAAAAAATCAATATAATTTGAAGTCTGAGGAAGGTGATGCTATTACAATAAATGATGAGAATTGGATGTCAAAAAAAAGCAAATGTTCTAGAGAACAAACAGAACTTCAAAATAAAATTTTCAATTTAGAAACTGAAAATGCAAGTATTAAAAGTAAAGATTATACTGGTTATTATCAAAAGGTAAAACCTATGACTTATCAAATATTTTATATAATTGGTGCTTCTGTTTTTGGATTGGGATTAATCGGAGCTTTTATAATATATTTGGTTAAAGGAAAGAAAACTTATTAAGTACAATAGAGGGAAGAATATGGAATATTTAAATGAAGAAAAATATAATAAAACTCAAAAGAAGGTTAAAATTTTATCTTTGTTGATTTTGATTGTTGGTTTGGTTATTGGAATAGGTCTCATTATAACTGGAGTTGTTCTTTCAAACAAATCAATTCCAATTAAATTTAATTTAAAAGAATCTCAAAGTACTGATTCTGTTAATTCTAGAAGTGTAGAAGAAATAGAAGCTGATATAAATTCGATTAAACCTAAAATTAATTCTATGGAAAGTGAAATAAATATTTTAAGAGTAAAATTAGCACAAATACAAATGACTGATAGTAATAGTGAAGATTATTATTCTAAGCAAAAAGAGGTTGAAGAAAAAGAGAAAGAGTTGTTAGATTTAAAATCTAAATTAAGTAAATACCAGAGTGAGCTAAAAAACGTTAATGGTAGTGATTTTAATAACGGATTAGGAACTGTAGAGGATATATTTAATACTGCTTCGTCAAGAATAACAAAAGCAAAATATTATGGATTTTATATGGTAGGAGCGTTTATTATAATAATTTCAATGATTGGTTCAGTATCTTTATATTTGTTTGCAAAACGTAGAGAAATTATTGCATTTAAAACACAACAAGTAATGCCAATCGCTAAAGAAGGAATAGGCGAAATTTCACCTACATTTGGAAGTGCTGCAGGAGAAGTT
This sequence comes from uncultured Bacilli bacterium, assembly GCA_934085875.1. Taxonomy (GTDB): domain Bacteria; phylum Bacillota_I; class Bacilli_A; order RF39; family UBA660; genus UMGS1124. The sequence continues at coordinate 4,139 of CAKOHQ010000017.1, forward strand.
GCAAAAGGTATTACTAAAGGAATTAAAGATGGATTAAATAATAAAAAATAGTGTTGAAAACTAAATGGTTATTAACATTATTTTTTTATTTAAAAGACTACAATAATGTAGCCTATAAAAGTTTGAGGAGGTTAGTGTATTAATTTAGGGAAAAATTATTTAAATCAAGTTATTATATATGTGTAATTAAGTTTATTTATTTTTATCATCAATATCTTTATTGATGTCATTAAATTTATCTTTTAAAATTTTAGGTATTTTTATACCCATACTAGTCCAATTTTCTAGTATAGATATACCTTCATTTGCGATAAACATATATATTACAATATTTCTAATATTACCAGTACTATTTAATAATTTATCCAATAATGCTGCAAGTATTACTATAAATATATATCCTACTTTTTTTATTATACCTTTTGCACCGATTTTACTACTTAATTTTTTTGTGTATATAGCTCTTAGAAGACCTGTAATATAATCTATAATAATAAATACTAATAATGTTTTAAATAGTATATCGCATCCGCCAATTATAAAATCTATAGAAAAGTTATTCATAAAAATCATTCCTTTTCTAATATATAATATGTATAATATAAAATTGATTATATGCTTTTGACTTGATTAAAATAACATATGTTATTTATCTTATATAGTTGAATATATTAAAAAAATATAATATATTATTGTTATATAAAAGAGGTTGTTATGAGTAGTAATAGTAGTATTAAAGAAAGAGCGAAGAGAAAAATTAAATATAATTATTGGCATAGTGTAATTATTAGTTTTCTTTTTGTAATTATTGTTAGTGGTGGATATAAATATAATAGTTTTATATATGATAGTTTCAGTAATATTGGTAATAATGTTATAAGTAAGAATAATTTATATATATATAATAATATAGTGAATTCTACTAGAAAAGTAATTGATATTACTAAAAGTTATAAACCTACTAGAGGAGTATTATCTGTTTTCTTTAATAAAATGAATGGTAGTAGTTCTTTGGTATTAGGTTTTGTTGATGCTATATTAGAATTTATTACTATTAAGTCTATTCCTAAATTTTTTATAAAAATATTTGGATTTTTGTTATTTATTTTAATTTATATATTTATACAGAATATTATATTGGTTGGTAAAAATAGATATTATTTGGAACATTGTAGATATAAAAAAGTTAATGTTGATAGAATAATGTTTGTTTATAAAGTTAAAAAGACAATTAATATTGCTTATATAATGTTATGTAAAACAATTTATTTGTTTTTGTGGTTTTTAACTATTATTGGTGGAGTTATTAAGTATTATTCATATTTTATGATAGATTATATTGTAAGTGAAAATCCTACTATAAGTAGAAAAGATGCTTTTATACTAAGTAATGAAATGATGAACGGTAATAAATTTAATTTGTTTAAAATGCAATTTAGTTTTATTGGATATATTATTTTGGGTGCTTTGACATTTAATATTAGTAATATATTTTATTTTGATGTTTATAGAGAAAGTATCTATTCAGAATTTTATTTTAATATTAGAAATGAATTTTTAAAAAAGAATAAAAAGAAATATAGAAAATATTTTAAAGATGAAATGTTAGATGGTAATAAGTATAATGATGGTTATTATCCTAATGATAAGTATTTTATACCGGAAAAGAAAATGTTTAATTTTTTAAAGTTAGATTATAAGACTGATTATGATATTTGGACTATAATAATGTTTTTCTTTACATGCGCTATGATTGGTTGGTGTTGGGAAGTACTTTTAAATTTATTTGTGCAAGGGAAGTTTGTTAATAAAGGTACGATGTATGGACCTTGGCTTCCAATATATGGTTATGGTGCAACTTGTGTAATAGTTTTATTTAAAAAATATAGAAATAAACCTTGGAAAATATTTTTGTATTCAACTATCTTATGTGGTTTGATAGAATACTTTACTGCTGTTTATTTAGAAACATTTTTACATAATAGATATTGGGATTATGATGGATTCTTTTTAAATATACAAGGTAGAGTTTGCTTAGAGGGATTATTAGTATTTGGACTTGGATGTATGGTATTTACATATTTTCTGGCACCTTTATTAAATAATATATATAGTAAAATTAATTTGAAATATAAGAAAATTATTGTTATTATATTGGTAGTGTTATATTTAATAGATTTATGTTTTACTAAAATAAGACCTAATAGTGGAGAAGGTATAACGTTTTATATAATGTTAAAGGAGTGGTTATGATGTCTTGGTTTTTATATTTTGTATTTATATTTTTTATAGGAAGTACATTTGGATATGTGTTAGAATTGTTTTTTAGAAGAATAGTTCATAAAAAATGGGTTAATCCAGGTTTTTTAGTTGGACCTTATTTGCCTATATATGGTTTTGGACTTTGTACTTTAACCGTTATATATTTAATATTTTCTAAGTTGGTTGTTAATCCTTTTTTGATAATTATATTAATGGGGTTATCTATGACTTTGATTGAATTAATTGGTGGATTAATTTTTATTGAAGCTAGTGGAGTTAAATTATGGGATTATAGTGATATGCCTGGTAATTTTAAAGGAATTATATGTCCTCAATTTACACTTATATGGACTTTGTTAGGAGCTGTATATTATTACTTTGTTGCTGATAAGATTATGAATGCTTTAGATTGGTTTAAAGTTAATCAATCATTCTCATTTATTTTAGGAATATTCTTTGGAATAATAGTATTAGATTATATTTATTCTACTAAAGTATTGGTTAAGATAAGACGTTTTGCTAAGGATAATGATTTAGTTGTAAAATATGAAGAATTAAAAAAACATATTAAAGATATACAAGATAAAAATAGAGAAAAATATTCATTCTTGTTTCCTTTTAAACAAAGTAAAGCTTTAGGTGAATATTTAAATATGTATAAGAAGAAAAAAGTTAATAATAAAAAAGGATTTTTGTTATTTGGTAAAAAGTAGTACGTTATGTGCTTTTTTTTTGAATTATACTTTATTTTAAAATATATTGTAGTATAATCGATAATTCTGAAAGGAGATATTTATGAGTTATACAACTTTTTTAATTAGAATCAGTGTTTGTTTTATATTAAGTTTATTAGTTGGATTAGAAAGAAAATATTAAAGTATTAACTTATTATGTTATACTTAATTTAGAGAGTGTTGGTTATATGTATAAGATAGGAGAATTTGCAAATGTAGTTAAATCTAATATTAAAACAATTAGATATTATGATGAAATAAATTTATTAAAACCTAAAGTTATAGATAAATTTACTTCATATAGATACTATGATGAAGATAATGTTAGAGAATATTATGCAATTATATTATTAAAACAAATGGGTTTTAGTTTAGAAGAAATAAAAATATATAAAGATGATTTAAGTGATGATATATTTTTAAAACAAAGAGAAAAATCATTAAATAATATAATTGAAATGAAAAATACAATAAAAATGATAGATAAAACAAGAAGTAATATTGTTAATGGTAAAATAAAATTGGATGATTTTGATTATGAAATAAGTAATATAGATACTAGAAAAAAGGAGAGATAAAATATGAAAAAGAAATTATATGAAGATTTTGAAAGTACTGGTAAAACAAATGCAATAAAGAAAAGAGTTAATGAGTTAATAAAAGAAAATAAGAGTATGGTAATACTAGATACTAAGAAAGAGTATGAAGAATTATTTAAAAATACTAATTATGAAATAATTAAATTAGATATAAGTGATTTAAATAGTGATATTGCTTATAATCCTTTATATGATGCAGAAAAATTATTTAAAAAGGGAGATATAGATGATTCAATAGAAAAGATAGTAAATTTTGGGAAACTATTAATTAATACTAAGGAGAGTGTTGATCCTTTTTGGGATGATTCTGCTAGAAGTATGTTTACTGGAATATGTTTATATATTTTAAATAATAATAGAAGTTTAAATTTAAAAGAAATAATAAAAGTAAGTATAGATGAAATAGATGAGATGACTAAATATATTAATAATTTAGATGTTTTGAATTATATAAATATAATTACATCAAGTGTAATAAATGCACCTGTTGAAACTAAGGGTGGAATAATGTCTGTTTTAAAACAATATTTAGGATATTTTGCACATAGACCTAATTTATTAGATAAAATTAGTGTTGATAGTGGTATTGAATTAAAGAGTAAAAATCAAGTTATATTATTAACTAATTTTAGGCAAAAGACTATATTTAATATTATTATAGAAATTGCTCTAATTAATATTATAAATGAAATGATTGATAGTAAAGAAGAATATGTAGTTGCGTTAGATAATTATGATAGTATAATGAACACTGATGAATTTACTAAGTTATTTAAGTCTTATTTATCTGATAATATAGAATGTATTGTTGGTGTACGGGATAATAGTTTAGTTAAACCTTTAGATGAGTTTTTAGTTATGTATAGAAAAGGGAAGTTTACTGAATAGTTTATGTTTGTTTAAAATAATTAAAAATGATATAATCAAATAAAGAATAAGGTTGATAATATGAAATTTAATTTATTTGATAATTTTAAAGTGAATCAAGAATATAAAAAAATTAAAAATATAATTAATAATGCTCCTAAAAATATAACATCTGAATTTATAAAAACTATACCTGATTTTAATACTCGAGAAAAAATATATATTACATATGATGCTTTTTCTCAAGAAGAATTTGATAATTTTTTTGACTTGTATAAATTAGATAAAGATATTGCCATGAAAACGTTAGATTCTGATATTATTATATATTCTAATAAAACAGTGGACTTGATTAAAAACAATTTAGATAAAATAAAATTATTAAATTCTTATGGAGTAGATGTAAATTTTATATTTAATAGTTTTGGACGAATAGCTGAAAAGATAGATAAATATTACAAATTATGTAGTCATTATGGGAAAGAGGTCGTTCAATATTTAAGTGATAAAAATATGTCATTTTTAGAAAATGATAAAATTACTAAATTGGATAGTAAATTTGTATTTGAAAACATAAATGAATTAAAAGAAATATTTGGATTGTCTGAAAAAAAGTTTAATTGCTTATTAAAATTGTATAAGGAGAAATCTGATAAATATAATTTTGCAAAAAATTTTATTTTAAATGATAATTCTTATGATGATAATATTATATCTTTTTTAGAGACTTTTCAATTTGATGAAAATGTGGTTGATATAATTAAAATAAATGAAATTAAAGAAATTACTTTTTTTAAAACTAAAATATTGGACGATATTAGACTTAAAAGAAAATTTGGAATAAAAATAACTAATGGATATGAACGTGATAAATTTATGCAACAGAGTATTAATTATTTGAAAAATTATTTCAAAAATAAAAGTGATATATATAATTACAAAAATCTTTTATTAGAAAGTATATCTCATGGAGCATTAAAAAATAATAGTGAATTTGCTATTATAAAAGAAAAATATTATTCTAAATTATCAGGAAAAAACAAAATGTTTCTTGATACAATTTTGAATATAATATTTACCAAATCTTTTGAAGAAGTAGATAAAGATATTCAATTATTAAATGAAAATGAATTTAATATTGATGATTTTGTATCTCAAATAAAAAAAGTCGAAAGTGAACAGTTTAATGATGCACTTTTTAAACCAAATTTAAAGTCTGGATATATAAATGAAGATGGAATTAGGATAATTGAAACTAATTCCATTGATATAAACAATTTTAAAATGTTTGTACATTCTATAGGTAAAAGTGGAAATACTGAACATAATGATAATATTGCAGAAGAGCTTTTGAATAATCCTTCTAAGTGGAATAAGATAGAAGGTGGTTCTGATTTTATGAGTTTATCTTTAATAGCTGATAACAAATTGGCAACATATGGTACTGATTTGGTTTTAGGATTTGATGCAGAAAATATTGTAATAAATTCTATGAGTGGAAGTGATTCAAATACTCCTATGAGTGCAAAAATTTCTTATAATGATTTTGGGAGTTTAATACAAAGTTATACACCAGAAAATTTAATTTATGATTGTATGATTAACTCATTAAAAGGAATTACTGGTTCTTATAATGAAATATCTATTAATAGAAATAAACAAATGGTTCCAAAGTATATTGTTTTAAAAACACATCTTACAAATACTTCAGGTTTTAGTGAATATAATGATTATGTGAAAAAATGGGCGAAATATTTTGATATTCCTGTAGTAATATTGGACGGCAGAATAATAAAAAAGAATGCTTTAAAAGGAATTAAAGAAAAATGTAATTTAATTAAAGAAAAAGGAATTACTTCCGAAAATTTTATAGATTTATTACATAGTATTGATACTGTTGAAAATATTGATTCTGTATTTAATTATTATGAGATTTTTGATTTTTTACTTAATTTGTGTGAAAATAATTATAATAATTTTGTAGAATTTCAAAAAATAATAAACTTTATAGGCAAATATTTGGATAAATTATTATCTAAAGATGTTGCAAATGGTGATACATTATCTGACAATGAAAAACGAGAAAAAAGAAAACAAGATATAATAGAATTCAAAAAAAAGTTTGAGTATCTAAAAGATAAATATAATACAAAAGAAGTTAAAAGTGTACGTAAATTGGGATTTGTTGCAATTAATTGTGTATTTTTATCTTTAATAGTTATTTTGATATTTACCTTAATTTATATTTTGTTTAAATATTTTAATTAAATTTTTAATTTAGAAAGGAGCGATACAGATGGTTGCATATATTATTAAAGAAGAATATGAAAACAAATCATTAAAAGAATTAATTGAAGATAGAAATAATCTTTTAAATAAGTTAAAAAAATTTGAAGATGAATATATATTTAATACACCCGAAATAGACGAATATACAAAACCAAGTCCAGAAACTATTTATTATGTTAATAATCAAAATTTAATGATTTTGACTGAACTAATTAATGAAAAAATAAAAAAGAATTAAATATAAAGTAAAAAAATGTAAAAACAAATTTGATGGAGATATGGTATTATGAGTAATTTCGATGAGATATTTCAAACTTATCAAGGATATAAGTTTATAGATGGTGATAAACCTATAAATGGTTATGAGTCTATGATTGGAGTTAATAAAACTAGTTGGCAATTGGAAGATTTTGCATTGGTACATGCAACCGATTTTTTTCCGAATGGAAAAATATTGAATAACTATGATGGTAAAAAGTCTTTTGAGGGTTTTTTGTATGTTGGAGAAGATAAAAAAAAATATAAATATGTTCATGCTAGAAAAACAGTACATTTTTCTTTGAATGGTCGTGTTTCACCTATCGGAACAGGAGTTGGAAATTGGGAAAGTTGTCCATATATTATAATTGAACCACTTAAAAATCAAATAAATAATATTGCGTGTTTAAGACTTAATGATACTTATACAAAATCATCGGTTAAATTGTCTGATGATGCTGTTTACTTAATTAATAAAAAAAAGTTTGATGAAATGAATCCTGATTTATTAAAAAATAAAAATGTTGTGGTATTTACTGGTGATTCTTACGTTGCAACAAATGAAATTTTAATGTCATTGGGCTATAATCCACAAATCATAGGAGAACATAATTGGATATCAAATCGTGACGAACTAATTATTAATGCAAATAATGGAATAGAAAACTTAACGAATCGATATTCTAATATAGAAAATAATTTGTCTCATTCATCTTCCAAATATAATTCAATTGAATATCGTTTGACATATATTTCACAACTATTGAGTAGTTTTATGAATGGTGTAAAAATTGATTTGAGTGATAAAATTAATATAAATTATAAAATGATTCAATATTTATATAATTTTTACCTATGTAAGCAAATGCAGCATTACTTTTCTAATTGTTTTGCTCATTCTGGAGAGAAAAAAGATGATATTAATGCTTTTTCTAATTTTGTCAAAGATTTTAATATTGATTATGATGGAACTAATTATTATATACATAAAATAGATGATTTTTATAATTTTATAGATAACAAAATGAACGAATTACAAATAAAACAACTTTATGGTAAGTTAAAAAAATTAGAAAATGAAGAAATAGAGCATAAAAGACAAATTAGAGAACAAAAAATACAGGAATTTAAAAATTCAATAAAAGAAAGAATGTTAAATATGACTTGCGAACAAGCAGTTAAATTGTGTCACAAGTTTCCAAATTATAAAACACAATTTATTAGAATGCTTCATAATTTGTTAGAAATTGATTTTTCTTTAGAAAATGTAGGTATACCAAAAAAGAATAAGATTTCATATAATTATCTTATGAAGTATATTTCAGTAAGAATAGATGATGATAATTTCTTTTATTACTTAAGTGATATTTCAGAATTCAAAAATCATTATGATGAATGTTTACGTATGGAAGTTGATTTATCAAATATGAAGATTTCAGAAATTAGAGAAATATTGTTTAAATATCAACAATACATATATGAACAAGCAAATAAATATATTTCAAATGAGAATATAAAAGATAGTGTTAAAAAAATGGGATATATAAAAATTTCATATATTGTAATTTTATTATCAATATTTTTGATAATTGTATTTATTATTTTGTTGGTTTTGTTATTTCAATAAAAAATAATGATTTATATAATTAAATGTTTCAATTAAATTTCTAAAATTTTAAAATCTGAGAATATTGTCTTTTTTTATTGAATTGTAGTTTAAAATGTAGTATAGTGTTATTAGTAATCATTACTAATAAGAGGTGATTGTTTGAGAAATACTAAACAGAAAGAAGTAATACTTAATATAATTAATAATAGTTTTAATCATTTAAATGCAAATGGTGTTTATTTGGAAGCAAGAAACGTAATTCCTAATATTAGTTTAGGTACTGTATATAGAAATTTAAATAATTTGGTTGATGAGAATAAAATTATTAGATTAAAAATGAGTGATGGTGTTGATAGATTTGATAAAAATATAATTCATGCTCATGTTGTTTGTAGTATTTGTGGTAAGATAGATGATGTTATGTATGATTATATAAAAAAATTACCTAATATAAAAGATTATAAAGTAATGAATTACGATTTACGTTTTATTGGAAAATGTAATGAATGTTTAGAGAAGGAGAAATGAAGAAATGGAATTAAAAGGAAGTAGAACAGAAGCTAATTTAATGGCTGCTTTTGCAGGAGAAAGTCAAGCAAGAAACAAATATACTTATTATGCTAGTAAAGCTAAAAAAGATGGGTTTGAACAAATAGCAGAAATATTTTTAGAAACTGCTGATAACGAAAAGGAACATGCTAAAATGTGGTTTAAAGAATTACATGGTGGCGAAATTCCTAGTACTAGTGAAAATTTATTAGATGCTGCAAATGGAGAAAATTTTGAATGGACTGATATGTATAAAGAGTTTGCAGAAACTGCACGTGAAGAAGGATTTGATAGAATTGCTAATTTATTTGAAGGTGTAGCTGAAATTGAAAAACATCATGAAGAAAGATATAGAGCATTATTAAGTAATGTTGATAATGAATTAGTATTCTCTAAAGATGGAGATAAAATTTGGCAATGTAGAAATTGTGGACATATTTGTATAGGAAAAAATGCTCCAGAAGTTTGTCCTGTATGTAGTCACCCACAAAGTTATTTTGAAATAAAGAAAGAAAATTATTAGTAGTTTGTTAACTACTTTTTTTCTTAAAATTAATTAGCACAAACTATTGACAAGTGCTAAAATATATTATATAACTTAGATATAGGAGATGTTATAAATGAAAAAAAGAGAATTTAAAAGTGAATCAAAAAGATTATTGGATTTAATGATTAATTCTATATATACTAATAAAGATATATTTTTAAGAGAATTAATTAGTAATGCTAGTGATGCAATTGATAAATTATATTATAAAAGTTTAACTGATAAATCTATTAAAGTTAATAAAGATGATTTAGAAATTAATATTAATTTTGATAAAGATTTAAGAACTATTACTGTTAGTGATAATGGTTGTGGTATGAGTGAAAGTGATTTAGAGAATAATTTAGGTACTATTGCTAAAAGTGGTTCTTTAGCTTTTAAAGAAATGAATGAAGTAAAAGATAAAGACATTGATATAATAGGACAATTTGGTGTAGGTTTTTATAGTGCATTTATGGTAGCAGATGAAATAACTGTTATGAGTAAAGCTTATGATAGTGAAGACGCTTATAGATGGAACTCTAAAGGTTTAGAAGGCTATACATTAGAAAAATGTGATAAGAGTAGTGTTGGTACTGATATAATTTTACATATTAAAGATAATACTGATGATGATAATTATAATGACTATTTAACTGAGTTTAAATTGAAAGACTTGATTAAAAAATATAGTGATTATATTAGATATCCAATTAAAATGGAAGTAAGTCATAGTCATAAAAAAGATGATAGTGATGAATATGAAACTGTTAAAGAAATTGAAACTATTAATAGTATGATTCCAATTTGGAAAAAGAATAAAAAAGATGTTAGTGACGAAGAATATGAACATTATTATACTGATACTTATTATGATTATGAGAAACCTTTAAAAGTTATAAGTACTAGTGTAGAAGGTGCTGTTAGTTATAAAGGATTATTGTTTGTACCAAGTCATGCTCCTTATGATTTTTATACTAAAGAATATGAAAAAGGATTGAGTTTATATTCTAATGGTGTATTGATTATGGATAAATGTAGTGAGTTATTACCTGATTATTTTAGTTTTATAAAAGGTGTAATTGATACTGAGGACGTATCTTTAAATATAAGCCGTGAAATGCTTCAAAAAACTAAAGCAGTTAGTTTAATTGCTAAAAATATTGAAAATAAAATAATTAAAGAATTTAAAGATATGTTAGATAATGACAGAGAAAATTATGTAAAGATGTTTAAGGTATTTGGAACTAATATTAAATTTGGTATTTATAATAATTATGGAATGGATAAAGATAAGTTACAAGATTTAATAATGTTTAATTCTAGTAAGACTAAAGATTTAATTACTTTAAAAGAATATGTTTCTAATATGAAAGAAGACCAAAAAGATATTTATTATGCTAGTGGTGAAAGTGTTGATAAGATAGATTTACTTCCTCAAATAGAACAAGTTAAAGATAAAGATTATGAAATATTATATTTAACTGATTATGTAGATGAATTTACATTACAAGCATTAAGAGAATATGATGGTAAGAATTTTAAAAATGTTAGTGATGCTGATTTAGATTTAGAAGATAAAAAGGAAGATATTGAAAAATTAAATGCTGATAATAAAGATTTATTAACTTTAATGAAAGATACTATTGGTATTAGTGGTGTTAAGTTTACTGGTAAGTTAAAAAATCATCCTGTATGTTTAACAAGTAAAGGTAATGTTTCTGTTGAAATGCAGAAAGTAATTAATTCTATGCCAGGAGATGAAAGTGTTAATGCAGAAATGGTACTAGAAATTAATGAAAATCATCCTATTGCTGACAAATTAAAATCATTATATGAAACTGATAAAGAAGAATTAAAGAAATATAGTAAAGTTTTATATAGTGAAGCAAGACTTATAGAAGGGCTTGGAATAGATAATCCTACTGAGATAAGTAATTTAATATGTGATTTGATTTCAAAATAGACTTTATGGTCTATTTTTTTGATGTTTATTTTTTGTAGTGTGAAACTTTTTTAACAAAATATGAGAAAATAGTTTCACACTGTGGTAAAATATAATATAATCGTTTTTAGAGGTGGAATTATGTTAAAGGTTATAGATTTAGAATTAAGATTTACTACTAAAACTTTATTTAAAAATGTAAATTTAGAGTTTTCAAAAGACAATTGTTATGGAATAATTGGCGCTAATGGAGCTGGTAAAAGTACTTTTTTAAAAATATTGGATGGTAGAATAGAACCTACAAATGGAGAAATAATACTTGGTAAAGATGAACGTATATCTACTTTGGTTCAAAATCATAATTTATATGATAATTATAAAGTAATTGATACTGTTATTATGGGTAATAAAGAATTATATTCAATTATAAAGGAAAAAGAAGAAATATATAGTAAAACTGATTTTACAGATGAGGATGGAATTAGAGTTGCAGAGTTAGAAGATAAATTTTTAAACATGAATGGTTGGGATGCTGAAAGTGATGCTGAAAAATTATTAAATGGTTTAGGAGTTAATAAAGATTTATTTTATCTTGAAATGAGTGAATTAAAAGATAGTGATAAGGTTAAAGTGTTACTTGCGAGTGCTTTATTTGGTGATCCTGATGTTCTTCTTTTAGATGAACCTACAAATGGTTTAGATGTAAAAAGTAAGATGTGGCTAGAAGAATTTTTAATTAACTTTAAAAATACTGTGTTAGTTGTTAGCCATGATAGAGCTTTCTTAAATAAGGTTTGTACTCATATGGTTGATATAGATTATGAAAAGATTACTATGTTTGTAGGTAATTACGATTTTTGGTATAAATCTAGTCAATTAATACAACAACAAATGAAGGATTCTAATAAGAAAAAAGAAGATAAGATAAAAGAATTAGAGGATTTTATTAGAAGATTTAGTGCTAATGCTAGTAAGAGTAAACAGGCTACTAGTAGGAAGAAAGCATTAGAAAAAATAAAATTAGATGAAATAAAGCCTAGCAGTAGAAAATATCCGTATATTAATTTTGATATTGAAAGAGAATTAGGTAATGATGTAGTTATTGTGGATAATGTTTGTTATAAAGATATTTTACATAATGTTAAGTTTGTTATTAGAAAAGGTGATAAGATAGCGCTTATTGGTAATAATGAAATTGCAAAAACTACTCTTCTTAATATAATTAGTGGGGAATTAGAACCTGACTCTGGTAGTGTTAAATTAGGTTCAACAGTTAAAATGTCTTATTATGAAAAAAATCATGATAAATATTTTCAAAATAGTATGAATATGATGGATTGGTTAAGACAATTTACTGATAGTACTGATGATACTTTTATTAGAGGATTCTTAGGTAGAATGCTATTTAGTGGAGAAGAAGTTTTTAAAGATGTAAAAGTATTATCTGGTGGAGAAAAAGTTAGATGTATGTTTGCAAAAGTTATGTTAAATCATGGGAATGTTTTGTTATTAGATGAACCTACTAATCATTTAGATATTGAAAGTATAACTGCACTTAATGAAGGTTTAGAAAGATATAGAAGTTCATTAGTAATAAGTACTTTTGATGAAGAAATAATTGATACAGTTTGTAATAGACTTATAGAAATAAAAAAAGATGGTACAATAAGAGATAAAGAAATAAGTTATGAAGAATATATAGAAAGATTTGGAATAGAGAGTTAATTTAAAATAAATTGACTTTTCTTTTATATTAATATATAATCTCATTTGTTTGGAGGACTTTTATGAAAGATATAATAATTGATACTTTTATTGATGCTTTGAAAATATTACCATTTCTTTTTATAACTTTTTTGTTATTGGAACTTTTAGAACATAAATTAAATAATAAAACTAAAAATGTTATAAGTAAATCTGGTAAAGTTGGACCTATAATTGGTAGTTTACTTGGAGCAATACCTCAATGTGGTTTTTCTGTTGTTGCAACTAATTTATATATAACACGTGTTATTTCTTTAGGAACATTATTTTCTATTTATCTATCTACCAGTGATGAAATGCTTCCTATTATGTTAAGTCAAAATGTTAATTTTAAAACTATATTAATGGTAATTTTAATAAAAATAATTACTGGTATGTTATTTGGTTTTGTTATAGATTTAGTTATTAGAAAAAATAATAAGAATAAATATGATTATCATATATGTGAAGAAGAACATTGTCATTGTGATCATGGTATTGTTAAATCTAGTTTAAAACACACTTTTAATATAATAATATTTATTATTGGTGTTAGTTTTATATTAAATGTTATATTTTTATATTGTGGCAATGATTTGATTAGCAAAATATTTATGAAAGATACTTTGTTTGGACCTTTTTGGGGTTCATTAGTTGGTTTAATACCTAATTGTGGGGCAAGTGTTATTTTAACTGAAATGTTTTTAAAAGGTGCAATTAATTTAGGAACATGTATCGCTGGTTTATTAACTGGTAGTGGGGTTGCTTTGTTAGTTTTATTTAAATCTAATAAAAATATTAAAGAAAATTTATGTATTTGTTTAACTTTATATTTAATTGGAGTACTCGTTGGTATATTTATTGAATTTGTAGGTATACTAATATAGGGTACTTTTTTTAAATTTTTTAAAAAAATTAGCACATAGTATTGACAAGTGCTAAAATAGTGCTATAATTATAATTGTGAAAGGAAGAGAGATATATGAGTTTAATACCTAGAAAGTATTATTTAGATGATTTTTTTGATGATTTTGTTAGTTCTAAGGATGGATCAGTTATGAAATGTGATATTTATGAAAAGGATGGTAAATGTAATATTGAAGTTGATGTACCTGGATTTGATAAGAAAGACATCAATGTAGAATGTAAAAATGGTTATTTAACTGTAACTGCAAAAAAAGAAGAAACTGAAGAAGATAGCGATAAAAACTATATAAGAAAAGAAAGAAGTTATGGTGAATATTCTAGATCATTCTATGTTGGAGATGTTGATGCTAGTTTAATTAATGCTAAATTTAATAATGGTACATTATGTATAACTGTTCCTAAAGAAGAAAAACAAGATAATAAAACTGTCATTGAAATCAATGATTAAGGACACTTTTGTCCTTTTTGTTTTGTAAAATTTTATTTTTTATATTATACTAATTGTGAAAGGGTGATCTATTTGAAACAATGTGTTATGATATATAATCCCAATAGCGGACATACAATGAATGAGAAGAATTTAAAAAGTGCAAAAAAAATATTTCCAGAGTATGGATATAATTTAAAGATTGTTCCAACACAATATGCAGGACATGCTAAAGAAATAGTAAGTCATTTGGAATATGTTGATTTAGTTGTTAGTGTTGGTGGAGATGGAACATTTAATGAAGTAGTTACTGGAAACTATTTAAGAACTAATAGGCTTTTAATTGCAAACATTCCAGTTGGAACATGTAATGATGTTGGTACAATGTTTGGCTATGGAAAAAACTTTGAAGCAAATTTAAAATTACTTCTTGAAGGTGAAGTAAAAAAAATTGATATATGTATTGTAAATGAAAGACCATTTGTTTATGTTGCTGGACTAGGTAAATTTATTAATATTGCTTATGATACTCCTAGATATTTAAAAAAGAAATATGGTTATTTTGCTTATTTAATAGAAGGTATTAAAGATTATTTTAGACCTATAAAATCTTATTACATAGATTTTGAAGTTAATGGACTTAAAAAAAGTGGGTATTATTCTTTTATATTAGTTAGTAATGCTAATAGAATTGCGGGTATAAATAATTTTTATAAAGATGTTAAATTAGATGATAATCAGTTTGAAGTATTGTTATGTAATTTTCCTAGTAGAAGAAGTATTATAAAAGCATTAAGATTGTTAATAGATCATGATCCTAATAACATTAGTGGTATAGAATTTTATAAAACTAATGAGATAGATTTTAAATTTTTACAATATCCTAAAAAAGCATGGTGTATTGATGGTGATAAATTAGATAGAGCAGTACTAGAATATAATTTTAGTACAGTTAATGATTTTGATGTAATGATGCCTAAAAAGAATGTTAAAAAATTATTTATTAGAGACATTAATTTAGATGATTAATAAATGATTATTATATTTAAATAAAAAAAGGTTTAGTTTTAGTTTACTAAGCCTTTATTTGTTGTTTTTTATTAATTATTAAGTATGCTATTGTAATTATTAGTGTTGTAATACTTATAGATATACCTATATCTAAATTGTTAGGAATATATTTTAATTCTATGTTGTTTTCTCCTTTTTTTAAATCAAATCCTAATAGACTATCATTAATTTTATAAGTTTTAATTTCTCTATTATTTGAATATACTTTCCATCCTTTATCGTATGGTATTGAAGTATAGATTGAAGTATCATTTTGAAGTGTAATATTTCCTTTTATATTATTTTCTTTGAAATCAGTAATATTTATTTTATTTGAATTTAATATGTTATAAGCTTCTATAAATTTATTGTTATCTATGGTGTAAATATCTATTTCTTCATTTAAATATGATTTGTATGATACATATACTTGTATGTTGCTATCATTTGATATTGTATTTATAACATATTCTTCATCATATATATTACATTCTTTAAATGTTTTATTTAATTTTATTTGAATATCATTTATATTGATATTATTTTTATAATATATTTTATCATTTATTATAATGTAATTAATTTGTGAATTATTTGAGTATAAATATATATTATCAAATTCATTTATATAATTATATTTAACTAATGTTTCTTTTTTATTTTGTGAAATTATTTCTTTATTGTTAAGCGTTAATCTATGGAATACATTTTCTATATTTGTTCCATAATTTATAAAATCATTTTGATATTCTATTGGATTAATAAAATTATTAGTCCATTTTTTTATTGATTTATTTACTCCAAACATCAAACCTGTTGTGTAATTAAATTTATATGTTAAAGTATTATTTTTATTTAGTGCTAGACTATATCTTTTAACATCATTATTTTTTCCAATCGTATATTTTATATCAAACATTAAATCGTATACTGGAGTGTTTTGTTTATAGTAATAACTATTGATTCTATTACCTGGTTGTCCTAAATCATTATTTAATTCTGCTAGGTTGTTATACGCCATTGATGTAAATGTACTTTGTCCGTAATAGTTATACCATGCTCCATCATTAAGTGTTAGTATTGTATTTTTTTCTGTTCTATAAAATAATTCATTATCTTTTTCTTTAATTTCATTTATACTTTCATGTACGTTATTGTATGTTGAATAAAATTCATCAATGTATTGTAAAATATCCCAATTATGATTTACAGATATTACACATTCTATAGAACAAACTGTTATAAATAATATTGTACTTAAGTTTTTAAATTTTGGATAGAAATGATATAAAGTATAGATTAAGAAATAAGTTGATATTAATAAATAATTTATTGTTATCATATTTGATGTTATATTGTTATATTTTGTTAAGTATACAAATGTTATAAATATTAAGCAAATAACATATGTTATTAAAACTTTTGTAAAAGATATTTCTTTTATGTTTTTTAGAGAATAAGCACATATTAATATAAGTATAAAACTATATATAAATGAATATCTATATGGCAAATCATTTGGTACATGGAATGCGTGCCATACATAATCTAAAGGAGCAACATAAAACGAAGTTAATAAGAATATAAGAATTAATGTGTATATTATTTTTCTTTTAATGTTTATTTTTTTGTTAAGAAAGAATAATAGATATAATCCTATAGAAAGTATTCCACATGATACGTTTGGAGCATTTGATATGTCGGATGCAAATACTGTTTTTGTTATTCCGGTTAAATGATTTTTAAAAAAGTTAATTATAGTGAATGCGTAGTATTGGTCTGTTGGAATAGTCCCCATAGTTGCATTTGTACTTTTTAAAGATTCATA
Organism: uncultured Bacilli bacterium; assembly: GCA_934085875.1. Lineage (GTDB taxonomy): Bacteria > Bacillota_I > Bacilli_A > RF39 > UBA660 > UMGS1124. Next base: position 21,752 of record CAKOHQ010000017.1, read on the forward strand.
CATTGGTATTAGTTCAAATGCTAATAGTAATCCAGATGCTAAAGAACATATTGCAAATTTTAAACATTTTTTTGATATATTTTTAATGTTAATTTTTTTTGCTTTTATTATTAAATATGATAAGAAATATATACATGAATAAATACATGTCATATAACCTATAAAATAATTTGTAAACAACATTAATGTTAGAGATAGTGTGTATAAAACTCCATTATCTTTATTAATTATATTTTCTATACCTAACGTTATTAAAGGAAGAATATACATTCCATCTAACCACATTATATTCCAATAATATGCTGTAAAGTACGCTGAATATCCGTAAAGAAGTGATATTCCTATCATATATAATTTGTTTGTATTAAATTTTTTATGTATATAATATGAGCATGTTATACAAGATAATATACTTTTTAAACCTATTACTATTGAATAAGACATTATAATATTTCTTCTTTTGAATAAAAACATTATTATATTTAGTGGTGATGATAAGTAATTAAAAAAATTTCTGAAATATGGTAATCCTAATCCTGTATTAAAACTATAAATAATGTTTGCACCTTTTTTTATTCTATCATATAGTTCTGCAAGCATAGGACCATATTGGTGAAAAAAATCTATTGTTAAAAGTGAATTTCTACCAAATGGTGCAACTTTTTGTAAAATGTATATTGTAGATATTATTGATGTTCCTAATATAAATACTGCTATTAAATATCCATATTTTTTTAAAAAGTTTTTCATAAGTATCACCTAATTAAAATTATATAATATAGGTTATTTTTATTCAATTTTTTATTTGTTATTTTTTGTAATATTTTGGTAAGTTTTTATAAGTCTTGTCGATAGTCTTTAAATTATTATTAGATTGTATTAGTATAACTAATCGAACGTCTGGGTTGATGTCTACCTTACTAACTGAATTATAAAAGAGTAAAAGTAGTAAGGTGGTGATATTGTGTTCAAAAATTTAGAAAAATTTATGAATAGAATCATTGTTATTTTAATATTACTCTTCTTAGATAAAGAATAATGAAATTAAAATAAAAACATCCGCCACTCAGTTAGGACGGATGTCTGACCAACAAAGGTAGACATCTAACCTACAGGGGGTAGACGTTCTACTTGATTAAATAATAACATTTATTATATATAGTTGTCAATTAATAATGGAGGGTTTTGATGAAAAATAAATTACAGATAATAAATAAAATGTATCATGATGAAAGTATTAGAACTTATATTGTATTAGAAGATAAAAAGTATTATATAAGTATATATGATGTTGTATTAAAGTTAACTAATTATAAAAATATACAATCTTTTATAGTACGTTTAAAAAAGAAATTATTTTTAGAACAAAATAATGTTATTTATAATTTTAAAACTTTTAATTTAGTAAAAAAGGAGAAGGTAGGTATAAAAGAACTGAAATGGTGATTTAATAGTTTAATTATTCTATTAGATTATATTCCTGTTAGAAATAAAGAATATATTAAGGAGTTTGAATGAGTATATTTTTTATGTTTTATATAAGATATATTACAATTATTTTATTAAATTATGTAAAATAAAAAAATTCATGCTAAGAATTTTTTTTATTATCTAAATCTTCAAATAATATTTTAGGATTTATTTCTAATGCTTTACATATTTTTTGTAATGTATCTAATGAGAATTGTTTAGTACAACCACTTTTTGTTTCTATTTTTTTTAAATAATCAACACTTATATTACTTTGCATAGCTAATTTAACCTGAGTCCACCCTTTTAATTTCCTTTGTTTTTTTATATTTTGAGCTACTAGATAGTAGATATTATCATTGTTATTCATATAGTAATCACCTTAATTATTTTGAATAAATACTTAATTCATATACATTGTCTCATTAAAAAATGTAAAATAATTTACGTTATAGTACACTTTTTAAATACTTTATGCTATACTTTAAATGTAATTATGGTAGAAGGAGGTATTGTTAATATGGCATTAGGTAAAAGTTCAATAAATAGTGTAAGAAATTATTTAGAAAATATTAGTAATGATATTAAATATGGTGATTATGGAGCTAATACAGAAAGTGTTTATTCTTGTTATAATACGTTTCAATATGTAGCGAACAGTTTAAAGGAATGGGCAGATGATACTACAATCGGTGCAGAAACAAAACAAAATTTATTAAAATTATCTGATTTATTGTCACAATTAATAGAAGAAACTAAGATGTTAGAGAGTAAAGTAAATAATTTTTGTGATCGACAGGAAAAATTTAATAGTTGTAGAAAACAAAGGATTAATGTTGTAGAAGGCTACCAGTAAAAATATAAGGAAAGAGAAGTGATTAATAATGGCAAATATAAATGCAAACGAAATAGAAAGACAAGCAGGTAGATTAGATACTCAAAATGTAATTTTTACAAAAAAAGTAAGAGATGTTATAAATAATTTAGATAATATAGCAACAACAGTAAAATCTGAAGATAGTAGTTTATCAAATGAAATAAGTAAACTTTCACAAAATTATGCTGTACTTGAGAATAAATTAAGTACTAATTTTAAAAATTTAGCTTTAATAATGCATAATTATGCTAAGAAATCTTTATCATTAGACCAAACTGTGACAAGTGAAGTTAAATCAACAAATACTAATTTAGACAATATATCAAGTGAACTAAATTCTGTAAGTGGTGCGCCAGAAATATATGTTGATTTTGATTAAGGAGTGAAAAAATAGTATGGCATTAGGAAAAAGTGGTATAACTCAATTGTTAACAAATATTGATTCTATAAACGATTGCTTAAAATATGGTAATTATGAAACTAGTATAGAAAGTGTATATTCTTGTTGGAATACGTATCAATATGTTGCAAGCAACTTAAAAGAATGGGCAGATGACACTGTAATTGGTGCAGAAACGAAACAAAATTTACTAAAATTATCAAAAATATTAGAGGATTTAATACAAGAAACATTAGTTTTATTAAATAAGTTAAAAGCATTTTCTCAACAGCAAATGAATATTAATGATCCAAATGATTTAACAAAATATATAAAGATTGATAATGAATGGTATGTTTGCGGGTCTGGAGAACTTAATGCCAAATTAATGGGAATTCGTTAAAAGAGAGGAATGAATAATTATGGCATTAGGAAATAGTTCGTTAAATAATGTAAGAACTTATTTAGAAGAAATTAGTAATGATATTAAATATGGCAACTATGAAACTAGCACAGAAAGTGTGTATTCTTGTTGGAATACGTATCAATATGTTGCAAATAACTTAAAAGAATGGGCAGATGACACTACAATTGGAGCAGAAACAAAACAGAATTTATTAAAGTTATCAAATATATTATCACAATTAATAGAAGAAACTAGAAATGTACAAAATAAAGTA
>CAKOHQ010000018.1 GCA_934085875.1 uncultured Bacilli bacterium
GATTTATCTATATAAGCTTGTTCTGTTATTTCATTATTTTTAGTTACTTCTTCTAATTGCTTTAAGTCAGGATTTTCAATAGTAAAGTACATCATCATTATAATAAATGATTCCATAGAAGTCATCAACAATAATTCAGGATGAACTTTTTGTATACATGTAACAATTCCACCAATTAAAAAGAAAGCATATACAGGATAATATTTTTTACTTTTAACATTTTTATAATTAAATATCATACATATAATCCAATTAAACATACATAATCCACTTACAAAGTACAAAAAATTTGCTGATGGACCATAGGAATAAATTACATCTTTAGAATTATTAAAATAAAGCGGTAAACTCATAGTTATTACAATAAAAATCAAATATATTATAGAAGATAATTTAATGATTTTATTTATTTTTAATTTTTCTTTAGATTTATCTTTAACAGATATTGTAAAAATATAAATAGTAAATAAAAACATAAAAGTTAATAAATATAACAAATATATTTTACATATAAACATATTAATAAGCGGTATAATATCCATAATTCTTATAGTGAAAACACTAATAACATCAAAAATCAAACCAAAAAAATTCGCAATCATCATCAACTTATATATTTTATTTTCTAATACATCCAATCTTTTTTTTGAAAAATATACAAATAATAATAATAAAATATACAAAAAGCTGCAAATTTGTATCATGACACTGCTCATATCATCACCTACTATCTAAAGTATAACAAAAAAATAATTACAAAACAACAATTTACCAAATGATTTTTTTGATACTTTTATTAAATATAAATAAGTTTACCATAAAAAAATCAGTTTTAAAAAATTATTTAATATTTTCTAAAACTAATTTTTTTACATTATCTCTCAAATAATTATTTGCATCTTCCAAAGACATATTTTTTACATTTATTGGTTTACCAATTCTTAAAGTTAAATTATTATTATTAATTTTATAATCACCAGTAACTCCAAAAGGCACTATTAAAGAATTTGTTTCTTGTGCCATTTTAACAGCACCAAATTTAAAAGGTAATAATATATCATCTTCATCATAATCTAGAATGTTTCTTTTTTCCAAGTCCTTTTTTACTTCCAATAATTTTTCCTGTGCTTTTTTTAATTCAATATAATATTGATTATCAGATAATATCTCTTTATTATTATAGTGATTTTCATATAAATATTGTCTATAATTTTTTAATTTTTCTAAATAATCTTTCTTCGCAAAAGTAATTTTATTTCGTGTTCCTTCTGGAAAAATTCCAACAGCCTCACCATTTCTTAAATATTCCATTGCAATTTCTTTTGATTCATGTGGATTGTTATATCTATCAACAGAAATACATTCAAAATCTTTATACATCCAAGCCATTTTAGAATCAAAATATTCTTTTTTAGCCATCCAATGAATAGTTCTTTTTGTAGAACACATCATAGGTACCTGATCCCATACATGTAAATGATTCCCGCATAAAATTATTGGACCAGTTTTAGGAATTAATTCTTTACCAATAATTTTAGGATGGTATAAAGGCATAAACAATCCCTTTACAACTTTTCTACCTGTTTGATAATTAAACATTTTTATTTTCCTTTCTCAAAATTTTCACAGAATTATTCTCTTTTTCTTCTAGATATTTATAGTCAATTTTATTCATTAAAGTTTTTGGTAGTTCATTTATCACTTCAATTTTTTCTGGTAAATAATATTTATTAGGAAGTGAACTACATAAATTAAACAATTCTTTTTCCAAGTCAATATCATAAACATATCCTTCGTTTAACACAACATAAGCTTTAGGAACTTCAAATTTATATGAATGAGGCATCTTAATTACACAACATTCTTTAACAGCTGGATGACTTGATAAAGCATTTTCTATTAAAGATGGATAAACATTTATTCCACTAACAATTATCAATCGTTTCATTCTGTCTGTAACAAATAATTTACCATCTTCATTAATATAACCAATATCACCTGTATGAAGCCAAATCTTACCATCTTCATGAATAATAAGATCTTTATCGGTAGCCTCTTTATCTTTATAATAACTCTTCATAATTGATGGTCCACTAGCACAAATTTCGCCCAATTCATTATATTTCAATTCTTTAGTAGATCCTGGTTTAACAACTTTTATATTAGTATTGACCAAAGGAATACCAACACTATTAATTTCATTACAATCCTCAAATGTAAATGTAACACTACTTGTTGCTTCAGTTAAACCATAACCTTTAGTAATAGCTTTATCAGAATTTTTTTCTTTTAAAAATTTATTAAATAGTTCCTCGTCACTTCCCATAGGTCCTCCACCAGAAACAATATAATTAATAAATGAAAAATCAATCTTAGAATAATCTTTATTATATAAAATATCTCTCATCAAAGTAGGTACACCCATAATATCATTTGGTTTATACTTTTTAAATATATGTGCCAAACTCTTAGAATCATATTTTGGCATCAAAATAACAGAAGCACCAAGACAAAGTGGCATATGTATACAGTTACACAACCCAAAGCCATGGAAAATAGGCATTACAGCAACCATTTTATCATTCTTATCAAAATTTGCTTTTACTCCATACTGACTTGGCATGCTATTGAAATTTTCATTTGTCAATAAAGCCCCCTTAGGTTCACCAGTTGTTCCACCAGTACTTAAAATAACTTGTGGACGATTTTTTTCGAAAGGATAATCAGGTATATTAATATCATTTAAAGATAGACATTTAAATTTATCCCAACTAATAAAAATTTCTGTTCTATTATCTTTGTAAAAATCTAAGTCTTTCAATTTATAACTATATAACAATTTCATATATAGTGGCATGGAGTCTTTATTTGATAATATAACTACTTTATAAATATTTTGCTCTTTAACCATATCTTTAACCTTAGAATAATCAAAATCTATACAAAAGACAATTTTTGAATTACATTTTTTTATACTACTAATTATATTATCTTTACTAGAAAGAGGATGAATAAAATTAACCAAAACTCCTAATCTATTTGCAGCATAAAAAACATACAAAGCTTCAGGAATATTATTAGATATTATAGAAATTGTTTCATTATGAATATTATTTTCATTTATACCAAAACTATTAAACATACATAAAATAGATTTTTTAGCAGATTCAATATTATCTAAAAATTCTTTACCATTTATACTTCTTCCAACATAATTTAAAACTTCTCTATTTAAATTATTCAAAACCCCGTTTTCCATATATTGATATATTGATAAATCTGGAATTCTATTTAATGATTGAGCATATGAATAATATTTAAGCCATGGTTTGTCTATTGATGGATAACCAGTATTTTTACCTTTTTTAAAATAAGCATTTTTCTTATATAAATTACTAAAAAATTTTAAATAATATCCAATTTGTTCCCAGTCATTCGCTCTGAAAACATTTTCTTTATTAACATCCCTATTATATTCTTGATCTAATAAAATAACTTTAGTATAATTACTTAATTCAATAGCATTATCCCTATTATCTTCTATCATAACATTTATATTATTATTTATAATTTCATCCTTTTTACTCTCACCACAATAAATAATTTTATCGTACGGAATATTATTAATTTTTAACCATTCTCGAACTATATATCTCATTAATTTTCCTAAAAAATTATTTTCATTAGTAAAAGCTCTAGATGTTATTATAAATATTTTATTATTACTTTTATATTCACTAATAATTTTAGAAGCATTTAATCTTGCACCAAAAAAAATTGAATATTCTAACAAGTATTTTGTCCAAAATTTTTTCGATTCATCATCTGTACAATTAAACATTTCTTGTATAGTAAAACCATCTTTATTTACTAATTCTTTATTAAAAAAAGCTTGTCCTTTTTTTATTTGAAAATTTCTTATATCAGTTAATACGCCATCAATATCAACACCTATATTCATATAAAATCCCCCTTAAGTATTGGATATTTTAAAATAATCTTATAAAAACATCTTATTTAATGTCTTAAAGTGCTATTTTTTTGTCTAAAATCACCTTACAATCTCATAATAACACAATTTAAGTATAAAAAAAAGAATAAATATAATAAAAATATCAATATAATTATTATAATTTATAGTCTTTTCATTAATAAATTTATATAAGTAAATTTAACATCAGAATTATTCACATCATCTATTTTAGTTATTAAATGTAATGTTGCAGGTCCATAAATATCAACTACATTTGTTTCGGAAAAATTCATATCTACTGTAGTCCCTTTATTCAAAGCGCAATCCAAATCACTTACTATTTCTCCAGTAGTTTCATTATATAAGTAAAATGATGCTCCATTAGTTTCAGATACTCCTGATATTCTACCACACAATGTAATTTCAAATATACCAGTACGTAAAACATTTATATCCAAATTATTTGGTACTTCAATATCACTACTAACTCCCGGTATCATCCTCTTTGTATATACATTTACAGTTCCAGCCTTATCTGTATCTTGAAAGCTTATAAACAAAATCGCACTATAAGCAGTTGGATTATAATAAGATGGTCCAGTCGGTCCTGTAGGCCCAGGTAAACCTTGTATACCTTGTTCACCCTTTTCTCCTTTTGGAATATAGAAAGTTAAATGATGTATATTCCTATCAAAATCATCTTGTACACTTGCTTCTTCATCACTTTCAACAGTTTCGGTCCCATCAATTGTAATCACTTCACTAATACCAATTTCCCCAGGAAAACCTCTAGGCCCAATAGGACCAGTAGGCCCAGTTTCGCCTTGTGGGCCAATTTCACCCTGTATACCGACATCTCCTTTATCGCCTTTATCACCCTTTGGAATTAAAAAATCAAAAACATGATGATTACCCACAACAGTTTCCAATACTTGTGCTGTATTTCCTGCATCAATCGTTTCTGTTCTACCAACTTCAATAGTAGCACTTTCTCCTGGTGGACCTTCAATAACAGCTGTTTCTTTCCAAGAATTTGTTTCATGATCCCAAACAACCAAAGTTTTTTGAATTATATAACAATCTCCATCTTGAGCAACCGGATGCATTCTTTCTAATTCTTCCATAGTATCATAAGAGCCTAATATTTTTAATCCAGCACCAGTAGGACCTTGTGGGCCTGTTGCACCAGTCGCCCCCATTAATCCTTGTATACCTTGTTCACCTTGCGGTCCGATAGGTCCAATAGGACCAGTCGGCCCAGGTACACCTTGCAATCCTTGTGGACCAGTTGGCCCAACATCTCCCTTACAACCACGAGGTCCCATAGTACCACATACACCTATTTCACATAATCTTTTTCTTATTTCACCATTCTCAATTAATCTATTTATTTTATCATCAAAGTTCATATCAAAACCCCCGATATAACATTATATGTAAAAATGACTTTTTTGTTTAAAAAAGAAGATTAATTCTTCTTATCACTACGTTTTTTATAAAATAAATAAACTCCAACAACAACTATAATAAGCAAAATTAATACAACTATATGAGAATAAGTATCTAAAACATTAACTATTTTAGTCCAATTTTCTCCAACAACACTACCAACAATTATTAAAACAGTATTCCATATTAATGAACCAAATAAAGTATATAATAAAAATTTAAACATAGGCATATCACTCATACCAGCTGGAATACTTATTAAACTACGTATCAAAGGTACAAATCTACAAAAAAATACAGTTTTATTACCCTTATTATCAAACCAATTATCTGCATTATCTATATCACTAACTTTAAGTCTAAGTATCTTACCTAACTTACCAGATATTATCTTTTTCAATCTATCTTTATTAAAAATTTTACCAATATAATATAAAATAATTGCACCAAATAAAGAACCCAGTGTACTAGCAACTACCATACCTAATATACTTAATTTAGTATAAGTTGTCATAAATCCACCAAATAATAATATTACTTCACTAGGAATAGGTGGAAAAACATTTTCAACCATAATAAGTAAAAGCACACCAATATAACCATACTTTCCCATAATAGATAAAATAATTTCTTGCATAATATAATCTCCTATCTAAAATTATTATATATTATTTTTTATTTAAAAAAAAGAATAATCACATAACATAATAATTATACTTCTTATCTATTTTTATCAATTTAAATTCATTATCAATTACACTTTTATTAGCTGCTATATTATTTTTTTTAGTTTGAATAACAATATTCTCATTATCAAAAAGAACAGTTTCCTTCAACAATTTTAAAGCTTGAGTCCCATACCCTTTATTTCTATAAGGAGATATTATTCCCATATCTATTTCAAAAATATTATTTTTATTGACAACATTTATAAAACCTATATCTACTCCATCTAAACAAATATAACAAGCATAAGAACTATATAACAATCTATATTTTATATTATTACCATTTCCAAATGTTTTTAACAATAAATTATCTTCACTAATAAAAGGAATAATCATATATAACTCATTATCCTCAATTGTTCTTAATTCTATCATAAATACCACTTCCAAGATGTAATCTATAATATCATATATACTTTAAATTGTCTATAATTTCATTAGGTCAGTATTATAAACATTATTAATATTTTCTAAAGTATTATCATTAGTTTCTTCATAATATCCAAAATTAATTATAAACATAAATAATAATATAATAGCAATTAATTCTAATATTCCAATTATCATACCAATTATACTTAATACAAAACCTATACCATAACTACCACTTTCTTTTTTATATTTATTTCCATATATTAAACTAATAATACCAGGTATAAAACCAATAATACTTAAAAATACACTACTTATTAAACATATTATACCTAATACTAAACTAGTTTCTTTATTTCCACTACCTGTAACACTATTTTTTATGTTTAATTTATTACCACAATTATAACAATATTTATTACTATTTTTATTTTCTACACCACATTTAGAACAATACATATTATCACCTAATCTAAATTTATTTCTATATTTTTACTTTCACCTTCAAATTTTCTATATTTAACACCACAAACATCAAATATCTTTTTACTAACAACAGTTGCATCAGTACCATGATATTTATCAGATAAATATATTACTTCTTTAATCCCACTTTGTACTACTACTTTAGCACATTCATTACATGGAAATAATGTGACGTATAATTTAGAACCAACTAAATCACTTCTAGTACCTCCATAATTTAGTATAGCATTTAATTCAGAATGACATACATAAAAATATTTAGTATCTTTAGGGTCACCTTCTCTATCCCAAGGAAATACATCATCTTTATATCCATTTGGAGCACCATTATATCCAATTGATAATATTCTATTGTCTTTGCTAACTATACAAGCACCAACTCTTGTATTAGGATCTTTACTCCTCATAGTTGATAAAACAGCAATTCCCATAAAATATTCATCCCAACTTAAATAATCCTTATTTTGTTTATTTAATTTTTTCATAACTACACATCTCCAATATAAGTATATAATGACAATAAACTTTAAACAAGAAAAAAAATTTTTATTTTACGTTTATTAAGTAAAGAAAAAAGCACTTTCTAAAAAGCACTTTCAAACTTATTTATCCCTAACATTAGCATTTAATTTGTTTTCTACATCTCTTATAATATTATTAAATATTAACATAACTTCATCTTCAGTTAAAGTACGATTATTATCTCTAAAAGTTAAATTATAAGCAATACTCTTTTTATCACTACCAACTTTATCTCCAACATAAACATCGAATACGTTTATATCAGTTAATAACTTACCACCAGTTTTCTTAATAACTTTCTCTATTTCTAAACTAGTAATATTTTTATCAACAACAAATGCTAAATCTTTTTCTATTGATGGAAATTTAGGAATATCTTTATAAGTCATCCTAGTAGGATGTAAACTTAATAATTTATCTAAATTAATTTCAAAAACAAATATATCTTTCTTACTAACACTAGGATGTATTTTACCTATAATACCTATCTTCATTCCTTGAACGATTATATTAGCACTAACACCAGGATGTAATTCTTTAGGTAATTTACCCTTTACATCTAAATTATATCTACCATTAAATCCTAAGAAATCTAAACATTCTTCAACTATACCTTTTAATATATAGAAATTAACATTCTTTTTATTTATTCCCTCATAATAATTACCAGACATTAATATTGCTAAATTATTATTTTCTTTATAAATACCATCTTCTTTATAAAATGATTTACCTATCTCAAATATAGAAATATCATTATTATTTCTAGCACTATTATAATCATATATTTGTTTTAAAGAATAAAGTAAACTATATCTTAAAGTATTTCTATCTTCACTCATAGGATCAGCTAAACTTATAGGAGTAAATTCATCTACAGTATATTTTTTTACTTCACTTAATGGTATCAAAGAATAAGATAATGTTTCATTTAAACCTAAATCTACTAACTTATTTTTTAATGCTCTTTTAGTCTTATCATAATATCCTAATTTAGATTCAAATACAGGTAATTTACCAACAATCTTATCCATACCATATATTCTTCCAACTTCTTCAATCAAATCTTCTTCAATTTTTATATCTAATCTACGTGTTGGAACAACTACTTCTAAAATATCATCTTTTTTATTAACACCAAATCCTAAAGATTTAAAAATACAAATTATTTCTTCTTCACTAATATCAATTCCCAAAACTCTACATATCTTTTCTTTAATTATATTAATAACTTTATCTTCTTTATCAGTAGTATCATAAATAATAGTATCAGATAAAATACTAGCAACAGCATATTTTTCTAATAAATGACATGCTCTATCAATAGCCATATAAGTACGTTTAGGGTCTATTCCTTTTTCAAATCTATTACTTGCTTCACTTCTTAATATTTTTTTAGAAGTCTTACGTATCTTAACACTATCAAATATAGCAGATTCAATTATAATGTTTTTAGTATATTCTTCTACTTCAGTAGATAATCCACCCATCACACCAGCAAGTCCAACTGCTTCTTTTTCATTAGCAATAACAATATCTTCACTAGTTAAAGTTCTTAATATATTATCTAATGTAGTTAAGTTTTCTCCATCGCTTGCATTTCTAACAATTATTTTATCACCTAATCTATCTGCATCATAAAAATGTAATGGTTGTCCTGTTTCTAACATAACATAATTAGAAATATCTACTACATTATTTATTGGTCTAATTCCACTAGCGATTAATCTATTTTTTATAAAATCAGGACTCTCACATATTTTAACATTCTTAACTTTCTTTGCTAAAAACAAAGTACAATCACCAGTTTTAACTTCTACATCAAATTCATTTCTAACAGATTCATCTATTTCATTATATTTTAAATCAATATCTTTTACTTGTTTCTTATAAATAGCACCTAATTCATAAGCCATACCTAGTATACTTAACAAATCTCCTCTGTTACTAGTAAGTTCAAAATCAATTACTTCATCATCTAAACCTAATAATTTTATTGGATCATTACCAACTTTTGCATCAACAGGAAGTTCATGTATTCCATTTTTATCTTTATCACTTAAGAACTTACTATCTAATCCTAATTCTTGAATAGAGCATAACATACCATTACTTTCTACACCACGAATTACACCACGTTTTATTTCGCCACCAGGTAATTTTGCACCAGGTAGAGCAACTATAACTTTTATGCCTTTACGTACATTTGGAGCACCACATACAATATTTAATATTTCGTCTCCTACATTAACCTTGCAAACATGTAAGTGATCACTATCAGGATGTGCATCACAAGATAATACTTCACCAACTACCAAATTAGTAGCAGTGATTACTCTTCCAGCACTATCATATTCATTACCAACACCAGTCATATCTTCAGCAATTTGTTTAATATCTAAATCACTAGGTAAATCTATATAATCACTTACAAATTTTCTACTTAACAACATTAGTCTTCATCCTTTCTATCAAATTGATTTAAAAATCTTATATCATTTCCATATATAGTTCTAATATCAGGAATTCCATATTTAAACATTGCAAATCTATCTAATCCAGTACCAAATGCAAATCCTTGATAAACTTTACTATCATATCCACACATTTCTAAAACATTAGGATGTACCATTCCAGCACCCAATACTTCTATCCATCCAGTTTGCTTACATAAATTACATCCTTTACCACCACATTTAAAGCAAGATACATCTACTTCAACACTAGGTTCAGTAAATGGAAAGAAACTAGGTCTAAATCTAACTTTAGTTTTTTCTCCTAATATTTTTTTACAAAATAATTCAAGAGTTCCCTTTAAATCAGCCATAGAAACATTTTTATCTATAACTAAACCTTCTATTTGCATAAATTGATGACTATGTGTAGCATCTTCATCTCTTCTATATACTTTCCCAGGACAAACAATTCTTAAAGGTCCTTTTTCTTTATTAGCTTCCATTGCTCTAACTTGTGCTGTAGATGTTTGACTTCTTATTAAAAATCTTTCATATTCATCTTTTAAATAAAAAGTATCTTGAGCATCACGTGCAGGATGTCCTTTTGGTAAATTTAATTTTTGAAAACAATTTTCATCACTTTCAACTTCAGGTCCATCATAAACTGTATATCCCATAGATGTAAATATATCTTCAAACTCTTCTTGAATTCTAGTCATAGGATGTTTGCTACCTCTTTTAATCTTTTCACTAGGTAAAGTAACATCTATTCTTTCACTTTCCAATTTTAAATTTATTTCATTAGTAGTAATAGTATCTAATAATTCATTATAAAAATCATTAAATATATTTTTAATCTCATTAACTTTTATACCAAATTCTTTCTTCTCTTCATTAGGTATCTCTTTTATTAATTGTTGTATTAAAGTAATCTTACCACTCTTACTCATATAAGTATTCTTTAATTCATCTAATTCTTTTCTATTATCAACTTTAGTTAAATTTTTAACTTCTTTTAATAATTCTTCTAACTTATCATTATACATAATATCTTCCTCTCTTTCTTATATTAAAAAACAGTACTCCATCCATAAAGGACGAAACACTGTTTAAATTCCGCGGTACCACCTTTGTTCTAGTAAAACTAGCACTCATATTCTTAACGTGAATTAACGATTAACACTCCTATGTTGAAATTTCTTTTATACTATCAATATAATTGCTCCCAGCTAATAACAATTACTCTCTTAAATGAACTTATATAAAATACTAAGACATAATCAATGTATTACATGTGTTATTTTAGCACAATTATTTATTCAAAACAAGTATATTTTATTTAAAATTTTGCATCCCATTTAGAAATCATAATTGGTTCTTTTTCTAATAATTCTAATTCTTCTTTATTTAAATATTTTTTATTTATAATAGCCCTAAAAACATATCTACTCATATATTCATTAGTAGCAACATAATATCCATTTTTACCATATTTTTCTCCCCAACTATTTTCTAATTTCCATCTATTAGGTTTACCATCTACAATATTAACTCCAGTAATAATCATACAATGAGTACCCGTTAAAGAATTGGTTTTTAATATATCATTATGACTTAACACTAAATCCATATCAAATAACTCACTATATTTTTCTAATATATCATTCCAAACACCATCAGTTCTTTTACTAGTAGTACAAGAATAAATATAAACATATTCTTTATTTTCTAATTGTTTTAAAATCAATTCTTTTATTCTATCCATACCTAAATTTAAAACCATATTAGGTTCTGTCCCACTAATTCTATTACATTCTTCAAATTTATATAGATTATTTAATTTATATTTATCATCTTCATAACTAGATATTTTAACAAAATCATCTACTAAATCAAAATCAATATATTTATTATAAAAACTAATTGGAGTTAAATCTTTTTCTATATAATATTTTCCATCTTTATCTGTATATTCAAAATTAAATTTAGAAGGAATATTACCATATAAATCAGACAATAAATTATATACTTTAGATAAATAATTATCTTTTAATTTATCAACATCATCACTATTTTCTAAATCAATATAAAACTTTTTAAGTAATCTAGATAATATTAAATTAATTTCATATGTATTATTAGATTGAAAAGATTCAGGATAAACATCACTAGGTACTACACCATACTTTTTTACTAAGTTAGCAAACTGTATATAATATCCACCATCAGCAATACCATTTTGTAATAATTTATCTACATATCTATCATACAAATCTTTACCATCATTTTTATATTGAATTAATCGTTCCATTAAACAATTAAATCTCTCTAATTTATCATAAAAAGCAATATAACTTCCAGATAATGTAAAGTTATCTAAATTGCATTTTTCAATAATTTTTTCTCTTAAAATATTAAGCCCAGCAAAAGCCCAACAACGTCCACTACTATTTTGGTCAGTAATCTTATGCGTTTTAATTTCTAAACTAAAATTCATATTAATATTAGTATCATTATCAGTTACTAAATCTACTAATGGAACTTTATTAAATATTCTGTGTTTAATTTTATTTTTATCATTCTTATTATAGTTTTCTCTTAATTCCTTTATTTTTTTATTATCTAACATATATTTTACACCTCAAAAATATTATAAAAAAAGTATTGAATTTAATCAACACTTATTTAATTTTCTTAACTTTCTTTAGTTCATCATAATAAATTATATCAGCAGCAGTCATATATGGAATTAGCCAAAAATATAATATTCCTAATGTAAACACACCTAATATAATCCAACCAATGAAGCTTAATTGAAATACAAAATAATCCGCTTTGTATCCATTCATCAATTCTTTACTTTTCTTTATACAACTAGCTCCATCATGTTCTCCATCAATAAAGATATATGGTGCCATTTTATATGAAATAGCAGCTATTATACCAGGTATAATAAATAATAATGTCCATAAAGTAGTAAATATACCAATTAATAAAAACATAACAAATATACCACCAAATAAATTATACCATTTAGTTATTTCAGCCATTTCTACACTTTTACCTCTTACTAATTTCATATAATAAGATAATAAACCAACAGTAATAGGTAACATCGCAACTTCTAAAATAACGTTTAATATCTCACCAACCGAACTATCTTTAGCAAAAGCAAATCCAATTATTCCTCCTATTAGTCCGGCAATTAAACTAACTAATAAACTAGGTGCTATAAAAGTCCATATCCTACCTTTAATTGTTTCCTTTGCTTTCTCTTTAATTTTAACTCTATCCATTCGTTATACTCCTTCCTAATATAATTATATTATTATGCTTTAATTTATACAAGAAAAAAGTACCAAATTAAATTGATACTTTAAAATACTATTTTATAATGAAAGCCATTACTATAATAACTACTAACATAGCTACTAAGAACTTCCAAATATATTTCATCCAATCTTTATATGGAATATCTAAATAACTTAAACCAACTAATAACATAGCACTAGATGGAGCAACAAATGAAGCTAAACCATATGTAGATTGTAAAATCATTGAAACAACGCTTAAATTACTTGCATATTTAGTAGTAAAGAATGAATATACTAAATTAACTGTATATTGATATTCACTAGTAAATAATCCTGTAATTAAACCAGATATTGTAGTAGTAAATACATTAAATTTAGAGCCTAATATCTTACCAATTACTGTTGGAATAACTGGATACATTACAGCAAATTCAAGTATTACATAAGCAAGTAATAAAACAACAACTAATTTACTAACTTTCTTAAATCCTTCAGCAAAAGATTCAATAGTATCATTAATACTTACTTTATAACAGATTTGAAGAATTATTATAGCTAATACCATAACTACTTGAACACCAAATATATCCCAAGAACCAAATTCATTTACATTACCAAGTAGATATCCAAAAATAGTATGTCCAAATACTTTAGCACCAGTAACCCATTCAGTTGCTTTAGTAAACCATTCAACTTTAAATACACTAGTCCATGGTAAGTAAGCAAGAATAACAGTAATTATAGCTAAAACACCAACTATAATTAAAGGAATAGTATTTGCTTTTTCACTATTTTTTACTTTATTAGCAAATAAATCAGTTTCAGCTTTTACTTCTACTACTTCTTCTTTTTTAGTTTCTTCTTTAGCATTCTTTTTCTTACTATCTTTCTTAGTTTCTTTTTTACTAGATGCTTTACTATCTTTCTTAACATTTAATAAATATCTAACGTTAAATAAACTGTAAATAGCAAAAGCTAAAACAAATAATATTATTTTTTCTAATAAATGAGTAGTATAACTTTGACTCAAATATTGAACATTCATTCCCATAACTTTAGCACTTATAGTAGAACCTAATATACCTACTAACATAGCACCAAATGTCATAACAAATGAACTAATCTTATTCATATTTAATTTAGAACAAATAGTAATAACAAATGGCATAAATGCAACTAATATTAAATATTCATTTAACATACTTGCAAGTGCAGCAAATAAGAAACTAACTATTAAAGAGAATAATATTTCTTTTCCTTTCCATCTTTTACTAATCTTGTCAGTTAACTTTTGATAAGCACCAAGTTTAGATAAGAATTGATAAAATGCACCAGTAACAAATAAGAAAGTAACAAGTACTGTAAAGTAATACATTCCTAAAAGTCCATAAGTCACAAAATCAAATAAACCTATTCTTGTAATTTCACCTTTAGTTAACTCACCAGCATTAAAATAACCTTGTGGAATAATCCATGTTAATAATAAAGTAAAGATTATCATACATAAAGCTATTTTAACTAAATCGTGTTTTTCAAAAAACTTTTTCATCATCTAACCTCCTCAAGATAATTATAGCATAAAATAACAGAATACAAGCGTTTTTCTCCAAAATTTCACAATTTTTTCAAGAAATTTAAACATATATCAAACTTTTAACATAATAATAACTTTATAAATATGATTTTCACCAGGTTTCAAAATGTTTTTATCATTATCAAGATTTATCTCATTTCCTTCACTAATTAGATTATTATTTTCATCATACACTTTAACGTACAAATATTTTTTTAGTTTATCAACATCAAAATTACTAATTTTAAACGTAGTTTTATATTTTAAAACCAAAGTACCTTTATTAGATATTTTTAAATTAAATTCAAATTGTTTATCCCAATTAACTTCACCATCATAAACAAAATCTTTAACAGCTTCATTATCATCTAAATACATATTAACAGCAAGTTTACCAGCTGCTATTTTAGAAACTTTATTGATTGTATTACTACTTTTTGTACCATCATATTTTATTTTTAATGTTGCTGTTGCAGTGTCAGTAAACCATGCTAATTTATCATCGAATTTATTACTCAATAATCTAATTTTATCATCAACTACCGCCACACTATTATCTTCTGCTGTAGCTTGCGTAGCAACAGTTGTTAAAGTATAATTTGCATAAACCACACTATTACTTATATCACTATAATATTTACCATCTTCATATTTCAAAAAATCATTATTTGTTATAGATAAATTATTATCTGATTGTTTTATATCCATTATTAATAAACGAGTATCATTATTTACTTTATATGTACTATCAACAATTTCTTCACTCTTACTTTGTTCTACTATAAAATTACTCTTATATTCTTTATATCCTGTATCATTTTTTTTAAATAAAGTTATTTCGTGATTCTCAGGTTTAACACCAACAACTTTATATTCACCATCGTTATTTATTTGACTTATTTTAGGATCATTACTGGAAACTTTTACATAATCACCTAAACTATAATTCTCAACTTTACCTTTTATATCAATTGTATTTTTTAAATCATATATTTGTATTTTACCAGAAAATTCTTTATTCATATCATTACTTTGATCTAACCCGTTATCTCCATAATACATAGTTAAATCATACGTTTGAACTTCTCCAGGTTCTATTTCATTGCTAACTAATAAATCATTAGTAGTAGGAAATGAAGTACTAGAAATCGAATTACATTCCGTTCCTTTACTACTAGTACATTTTAAAGTATAAGTAATAGTAGGATAATCAAATTTATAAACTAAATTTTCTACAAACACACCATACTCTACATTAACATTACTTTTACTAGTAACAGAAAAACTTTTAGTACCAATAGTTGTACCAGGCATTAAAGCATCAACTTCTATATTAGGACTTTCATCTTTATATATCAATTCTAAATTAGCAGTACTTACACTTATACTCTTTTCATTCGTATTTCCTTTTATTTTTGTTAAAAAATATGCATAAGTTATACCAACTAATATTAAAGTTATTAAAAGAATTCCAGTTATATATATTATAATTTTTTTAGATTTATTCATAATTACATCTCCTACTTCTACTATAAAAAGTATACCACATTAATTAGAAAAGCAAATTAGAATTTTCTAATTTATCATTTGTTTTTTTTAATATATTAAAATTAATATAAGAGGTGTAACATGAAATTTGTACAAAAGAAAACAAAAGAAAAAGAAAAAACTACATACAAAAACACTTTATCTTAAAGAAAATTTAGTAAATGAAATAGAAAAAATTGCTAAAGAAAATGATACATCATTTAATAATGTGGTTGTAAGTATGATAGAAACATGTATTAATATGAAATAATTAAAGAAGTAAAAAAATAACGACTTATCAAAATCGTTATTTTTTTTTACTAATCCAAATCATGTCTAGATAATATACTAGCAGGTCTACGTCTTATAGTATTAAATACTGGTATCAAACCAATTATTAAATTAAATATATAAACAAATATAATACTTAATAAAACAATTCTAAAATTAACTAAGAAATATTTACTTAAAAATTTAATATTACTTAAAACTTTCAAAATATAACTAGCTAAAATAATACCAGGTACACTAGCAATAGTTGTAATAGCTATAATCTCTCCATAAAACATTCTATATATATCACTTTTCTTAACACCAATTGCTCTATATATACCAACACTCTTTACTCTAGATAAGAAAGAAGCCCTAATCATCAAAAATACTTCAACTAAAGATATAATAAGTATTACACCAGATACCAACAAAGTAGTATTAACTCTTTCCTTATTACCTTCAATATATTTCTTTCTACTAACACTATAACTATCTTCTATATTTAATCCCATATCTCTAAATTCATTTATAGTTTTATCCTTATCTTTACTAACTAAAACCATATCTTTAGACTTACTAATTAAATCATATTTAACAGTATTATTATTAACCAAGAAAGCATCCATATTATCTTTACTAAAATAATATCCAACAACCAATAACTTTTTATCATTTACTTTAGTATCAATATATTTATTTAAAGGCATTGTATCACTATTCTTTATATTAACAATTACTTCATAATCATTAACCGGATAATTACCTTTCTTTAACTCAATATCATTTACTTCTAAATTATAATCATATATTTTTTGATTACCAATTTCTTCTTCGCTAATATACATATTAGTATCATTATTTTTAGTGTTAGATAAAACATTAATAAAATTACTTTTATCCATATAAATAGATGGACTTCCTAAATCAACTATACCTACTATAACAAAAGCATCCATTGTATCTATTTTTATTTCTCTACCTATCATATCACTAACATTTTTAACACCAATCATATTAGCATATCCAGTTTCATCAAACATAGAAAGTATACTTCTTTTATCAACTACAACTTCATTCATCTCTTTAGGCATAGTTCCATATACTATATCACTATCTTTAATTAAATTAATATCAGATAAAGATCCACTCAAAATATCTTTAATATTTATTGATTGATAATAATCATTATAATTAACACTAAAATTAACAGAACTATTACCAGGCATTATATAATCTACACTATCTAAATTTTCATATTTTAAATAATCATCTACTTTAATTTTATTCAAATTAACACTCAAATAATTTTTATTCATAGTAACAAAATCTTCATCTTTAACATTAATTGTAGATGCAATACTAGATACACTATACATTATAAACATACCACTTAATATAAATCCAAGTAATAATAACTTCTTTAAAAAACTATAATCAAATACTTTTTTAAACCCATTTGTAATTAAACTAATAGGATTAAATATAGAACTATATCTTTTTTTCTTACCATAATCTTTTAAATCAAAATTATATTTATCAATATCACTTTCTTGTATCTTTTTATAACTATCATTAATTAATTCTATATTAGAATCTTCATCAATAACTACAATGTTATCTCTACTCTTACTATTAACATATATGTTACCATTTCTAACAACTATATCTAATTTAATTTTATCTTTATCATCTAAATAAATATTTATTAATTTATCTTCATCTTTTATAACATCATGTTTATCAAAATCTTTTAAATATATATTATTATCAATTGCATAATCTAAATCTTCTTTATCTTTATTAATATAATCTTTAACAATACTACCATCTTTTAATTCTATTATTCTATCTGCATAAAATTTTGCTAAATTAACTTCATGTGTCACTAATATAACTAATCTATCTTTACTAATAGATTTAATTATTTTCATAACCTCTAATGAATTTTTGCTATCTAAATTACCAGTAGGTTCATCTGCTAATATAATATTAGGATTTTTAACTAATGCTCTCGCAATACCAACTCTTTGTCTTTCTCCACCAGACAACATATTAGCAGGACGTCTCTTATATCTTAACATTCCAACTTTATCTAAAACATATTCTACTCTATTCTTAACTTCATTTTTATCTTTAATACCAAGCATAGTTAAAACCAATGCAACATTATCAAAGACACTCATATTATCAACTAATTTATAATCTTGAAATATATATCCAATATTTAAATTTCTAATCTTATCAACTTTACCATCTATTTTAGAACTAATTTTTTTACCATTAACATATATCTTACCACTTTTAATTTTATCTAATCCACCAATAGCATTTAAAAGTGTTGTCTTACCACATCCACTAGGTCCTAAAAGAGCAACTAAACCATTATCATTAAATTCTAAACTTATATTATTTATTACATGTATTTCATTTTTTCTATGTCTATTAAAATACTTATTAACATTTTTTAAAGATAACATATTAAACCTCCTCATTTAATGTAGTAATAGCACTATTCTTAAATAACTTCTTAGCAAACTTAAGACTAACTACATAAGACATAATAATTAATATTAAATATAAAAGTATATAATCTCTTAATTTTAAATATTTAATAATAACATCCAAGAATCCTAAATTAATTACATTCCTATAATTTAAATAAACTAATAATAACGTACCAAAATAAGATATATTAGATACAGTTAATAATTCTATTACAAGTAAATTCTTACAAGTACTTAAACTAGCGCCTAACATTCTTATAGTACTAAAATATACATTTCTAGATTTTAATATTAATTTAGTAACAAAATAACATACAAAGAATAATACAACAACAAGTATCATTGTCACAATAGTTTTAAATATTCTAATTATATGTACTACTTCACTATTTTTCAAATTATCACTAACTCTTAAAGTATCATAACCCATACTATCTAAACTACTTAATGTATTTTTAATATTATCAACATCTTTAACAAATACACTACTTTGATATATTCCCTTATTATATAAATTATTATAATCTTCATAACTTATAAATATCTTACCATTATTGCTATCATAATCTTTTATACCTAATAAATTATTAATATTATATTTATAATAAGCTTTACTAACTTTTAAATTAATAGTATCACTATAATAGGTATTATCTACTAATATATTTAAAGATTGATTTATACAATAACTATTTTTACATAAACTGTTTAAATCACTACTAATATAAGTTTCTCCAACAGGAACATTTTTATTTGGTTCTAATTTAAAATCAACGCTATCACCAGAATTATATCTTATTCCTTGAAATTCTACTCTAGTTTTGCTATATTGTTGATTTATTGTAAATGCTATATCATTTATATATTTATCACTAAAATAAAATTTCATATCATCATATAATGTTGCATCTGTATATTTAATTCCAACAACTTTTAATTCTTTAGTTTTATCTATTTCACCAGTATAATCATTTTGTAAATACATAGTAGATTCTAACAATTTATCTTTATTAGATAAATAATAGCTATCTTTATCACCACTAACAATTATTTCATTTTCACTAGTAGGCATTCTACCAACATCAAGTTTACCTTTAAAATTATCTATACTAAAAGATGTACCATATAACCATAAATATTCATTATCAGTAATACTAACATTACTATCTAACATCAAATCATTTTTAACAACATTTGCAACATTATCCAACTTAGATAATTTATTAAAATCATAATCACTTATACTACTTTTATCTTTTTTCTTAATAATAATTCTATCATCATCAATATATCTAAAGAATTGATTATAACCATTCTTATTTTCTAAATATTCTTCTTTTTTAAATGACGAATACTCACTCATTAAACTTATTGATATAAACAAATAAACACAAAGTAATAATAAGAATTTAGGAACAATATTAAATGTATTTCTTAATCCTAATCTTATTTTATTTAATAATGTAATATTTTTATAATCTATACCACTTATATCTTTTTTAATATTAGTATTATCTAATTTCTTATCTTCTATTATTCTACCATCATTCATCTTTATTACTCTTGTTACGTATTCACTTATCTCATCAAAATTATGTGTAACAACAATAACTAATTTATCTTTAGAAATATCATGTAATAATTTTATTATCTCTTTACTAGATTTACTGTCTAAATTACCAGTTGGTTCATCTGCAATAATAATTGGAGTATCTTTTATAAGTGCTCTTGCAATTGCAACTCTTTGTTTTTGTCCTCCACTCAATTTACTAGCTTTAGTATTTCTAAATTTATACAATCCAACCTTCTTTATAATATCAATAACATCTTTTTTAATTTCTTTTCTTTTTTTACCATTTAAAAGCAACGCTAACTCAATATTTTGTTTAACAGTATAACTATTTATTAAATTAAAATTTTGAAATATATTTCCTATATATTTACGTCTATAATCTTCATAATCTTTTTCTGTATAATGACTTGTTTCTTTCCCATCAATATACATTTCTCCATCTTCATAAGAATCAAGTCCACTTATTACATTTAATAATGTGCTTTTACCACTACCACTTTCTCCAGTAATAGCAACGAATTCTCCCATATCTAATTCTAAATTAACTTTAGTAAATCCAGTAGCAATAACACCTTTACTATAATAAAATTTAGAAACATTTTTAAGTTTTATCATAAATACTCTCCTTACACTCTAAGTATATTATATTATCAATTCTAAAACAACATATTTTAAGTAGCATATGTAATAAAATTAGTAGCAAAAAAAGTTATTAGAAATTCTAACAACTTTAGTTTATAAGTAAGTAAATATTTTTAATATAAAAACTATTTATTTTTCATTTGTGGAAATAACACAACATCTCTTATAGATGGTTGATTAAATATTAACATCATTAATCTATCTATTCCAAATCCTAATCCACTTATAGGTGGCATACCTTGTTCCATAGCCATTAAGAAACTCTCATCCATATCCATAGTTTCATCATCACCTTGAGCCTTAGCTTTTAATTGTTCCATAAATGCTTCTCTTTGCTCTATTGGATTAACTAATTCTGAATAAGCTTTACATAATTCTGTTCCAGCAGCAAGTACTTGGAATACATCTATTCTTCTCTTATCTTCATCATTTCTACGAGCTAAAGGTATCATAACTGCAGGATAATTATATATGATTGTTGGTTCCATTATACCTTCTCTAATTTTCTTTTTATAACAGAAATCAATTATTTGACTTAAGGATTTATAATCTTCTAAATCTTCATAACTAAATAATCCTTTTTCAACTATTTTATCTTTTAATTCAATTGGATCAGTAATATCTAAGAATTCAAATCCAAATACTTTATTCATTTCTTCAACATAATTTATTCTATTCCAATTTTCTTTTCCAAAATCTAAACTATGTCCTTGATATTCTATAGTAGTAGTACCAAGTAATTCTAATAATAAATTTTTAATAAATCCTTGATAAAATTTTATATTATCTTCAAAATTCCAATAAGCAACATACCATTCAACTTGTGTAAATTCTTGTAAATGTTCTGTATCCATTCCTTCATTTCTAAAACATTTTGCAAGTTCATAAACTCTATCAAATCCACCAGCTATACATTGTTTTAAATAAGTTTCTGGAGCAATTCTTAAATTACATTCCATATCAAGAGCATTATGATGTGTAAAGAATGGTTTAGCACTTGCACCACATACAGCATTTTGAAGTATAGGAGTTTCAACTTCTAAGAATCCATTTTCGCCTAAATATCTATGTAAAAATGAATAAAATTTACTTCTACCTAAAAATACTTTTCTAGACTCTTCATTCATTATTAAATCAGTATATCTTTGTCTATACTTCATTTCTTGATCTGTAAGTCCATGAAACTTTTCAGGAAGAGGTCTTAATGCCTTACCTAAAAATTCAAAACTTTTAACTCTTAAAGTTTTCTCACCAGTTTGAGTTGTAAACATTTCACCAGTTGCACCCATAAAGTCACCAGAATCAAACATTTTCTTGAAGAATGCATATTTTTCTTCTCCAACTTCATCAACTTTTAATTCTAATTGTAAACTTCCTTCCAAATCACGAATACGTATAAAAGATAATTTACCCATCTTTCTCATAAACATAATTCTTCCACATACACTAACTCCAGTAATACCATCTTCTAATTTAGAAGCATCTTTCAAAGTATGTGTTCTTTTAAAACTATCTGGATAAGGATTACAAACTTTTTCTATTTCTTTTAATTTATCACGTCTTACTTGTTCTTGTTCAGAATATTCACGCATATTAATCAACTTCTTTCGTTAACTAGTATATCGATAAACTAAAAAAAAATCAATACAAAGAATATAAAATTATATATTTCATATATTTTAAAGAGGTGAAATAATGAACGGAACATATTATCAAAATCCAACTTTTCCCGCTGCTACAACATCTAACTATCAAGATACAATAGTACCAGTAGGGAATGACTTACCTATGGAGCAAAGCTACATAGAGAATATTTTAAGACTAAATAAAGGAAAGAAAGTAAAAGCTTATGTTAGTTATCCTGATTCTATAGATTGGAAAGATTCTGTATATACAGGAATAATAGAACAAGCAGGAAGAGACCACTTAATTATAAGTGACCCAACAACAGGTAAGTGGTATCTAATTCTAATGATTTATTTAAATTATGTAGAATTTGAAGAAAAAATAAATTATTCCATTTAAAAAATGCCCTAGAGCATTTTTATTTTATATAGCTTTCAAGCATGTTTTTTTCATCAAATAAATAAGTACTATCTCCATGTCCAGGATATATTTTATAATTTACATTAGATTTCAAAATAGCTTTAATACTTTCCTTCATCAAATCAAAATCTCCACCTAAATCACATCTACCAATGCAACCTTTAAATATAAAATCCCCACTAAACATAATATTATCTATAATAAAACTTATAGAATCCATAGTATGTCCTAAATTATATCTAACTTCAAATTTAAAATTCCCAATAACATTCATACCTTCATGTAAATTACTAATATCATATACAGGAACTTTATAATATTTAAATACGCTTTCTAATGCTCCAACATGATCAAAATGTCTATGTGTTAAAAGTATACCAACTACTTTTTTATCAATATTTTTAATTATTTTATCACTTTCACTCCCAGGATCTATTATCAAACATTCACTATCATTTTCTACAATATAACAATTAGTTTCTAATTCACCAACAACAACTTTTTTAATATTCACATATATCACCAATATTATTTTACAATTTTTTCAATATTTATGCTATACTTATATAGTAGGTGATGTAAATGAATATAATAATGATAATAATTTTAATTGCAATAATACTTATAGGAATATTAATAATAAGTTATATATATAATTTTAATAATTTACAAGAAAAGAATATAAAAATTAATGAATCAGAAAGTATAATAGATAATGAATTAAGAAATAAATATGATTTAATAATGAAATCTTCTACAACAATAAATAAATTATTAAAAAAAGAAGTTACATATTTTAAAGATTTAGAAAAATTAAAAAAAGATAATATATCAAATTTTGATTTAGATAGAAAAATTGTAGAAGGTGAAAACTTAATTCATCAGGTAAAAAATGATTATAAATCTTTAGAAGATAATGAAGAGTATATCAGTATAATAAATGATTTAAAAGATAGTGATGAAATATTAGAAGCAGCAAAAGCATTTTATAACAAATACACAACAGAAATAAATTTATTAATAAAAAAGTTTCCAACAAATATAATCGCTAAATTTCATAAAATAAAAC
>CAKOHQ010000019.1 GCA_934085875.1 uncultured Bacilli bacterium
CTACAAGAATTAAAAGAACTAAAAATATTCCTGTTACACTAACTATTATTTTTTGACGTCTATTCATAATTGACTCTTTCCTATCCTATATATTATTTTCAAGTAGACTACTACTCTAATAAAATTATAAAATAAAAAATGATATATTTCAATCATTTTTAAGACACTTTATTCGTTAACGAATAATTATAAATATATTTTCAATTTATCAATACTTTTTTGTTGATATTCTTTAAATTCTTCTCCTAATTTAATTAATTCTTTATCAATTCTATCTTTATAATTATCTATTTTTTTACTAACATTAAGTACACCCATAGTCATACCTTGTATCAACATATCAGCAATACGACTATCACTATTATCTTTCATAATTTCCATATTTATTCCTAAATATGCACCCATTTTACTAATTAAAGGTTTTCCTTCAATACTATATTTATTATCTTTCATATACTTCTTAATCTTTTTTAAGTATTCTTCATATACTTTAATAATATCTTCTATTACTCTTTTAATTTTATTATCTTTCTTATTAATTTTCTTAATCAACAAAGTTAAATTATTTAAAGCCATATCACTATCTTGATATAAATAAGTTAAGAATTCTTTATTTTCATTCATAATATCACCATTATTATTATGAAAAATAATATCTATTTTATACTAAAAACTTAATTTATAATCTAATACTCCAACTTCATCTATTTTAACATCAACATATTCATTATCAATATTAAAATAGTCACCACTAACTGGATTATATATTTTATTTTCAATTAATCCACAATCTTTAATACTACTTAAATATATTCTTATACTATCATTTTTTATTAATTTATTATAACTATCTTTTCCACAACTATTATTTAAATATACTTCAGTACTTTTAACTATATTTTCTCTTACTTCTTCTAATTGATCTGCTCTAGAACTTTTAAAAGCTTTATTTATTTTAGGTAAAGTAATTATTCCAACAATACTTAATAATGCTATAACTGTTATTAATTCAATTAATGTAAATCCTTTTTTATTCATTAATATTCCACACTTTCTAAATATAAACCATTTGCAGGTACAGTTAAATAACTATATTCTTTATTTTCATTATCTATCATATTTTTAAATTCTTCTATACTTATTTTACCACATCCAACTAAGATTAAAGCACCAACCATATTCCTAACCATATATCTATAAAAACTTTTACCAATAAATTCTATTATTAAAATATCTTTATATTTATTAAAATTAATATTAAATATTTCACTATTATAATTTTCTCTTTCACCACTAACAAATACTTTATAAGAATGTTTACCAATTAAATATTTACTAGATCTCTTCATACTCTTAATATCTAACTTTTTACAATAATTATATAAATAATCTTCTTTAATAACATCATATTTTCCCATATTAATTATATATTTATACTTTTTTCTTCTAACATTAAATCTAGCATGAAAATCATCATTAACTTTTACACAATCAATTACTCTAACATAATTACTTAACAAACTATTTATAGCATTAATAAGTCTATAACATGTAATATCATATTTAATTTCAAAATGACATCTTTGTCCTAAAGCATGAACACCTCTATCTGTTCTACCACTGCCCTTTACTTCTACTCTATCTTTATTTATAACACTTAATGCATCTTCCAATTCTTTTTGTATACTAGGTAAATCATTTAATCTTTGAAACCCATAATATTTGCTACCATCATAACTAACTGTAATTAAATACTTCATCTTACACTCCTATATATATCCTTTAATAATTCTTTATTATCAACAGTATAAGATAATTTTGCATTATTTTCATTTGCAATTTTAATAAATTTAATAATCGCAGGATAATCTATTTTTTTATCACTATTATATATTTTTTTTAAATCATCATTAAATACTATTTTACCATTATCAAATACAATTAAATTACTGCATAAATTATTTAAAAATACTAAATCATTACTAATAACAACTAAACTTCCATTATATTTACTCTTTAAATAATTTATAACTCTTTTTTTATATTTATAAGATAAACCTTTATCAAAATAATCTAAAATAACAATTGTGTTTTTATTTAATATTGTATATACTAATAATATTAATTTAAATTGTCCTTTACTTAATTCTTTTATTTTTCTTTTAAGTAAGCTGTAGCTAAGTTCTAACTCACTAAATATTTCTAGTATATTATTATCTATCTTTAATTTATATCCATTAAGAAATCTTTTTACAGTCCATTCATCATCATACTCTATTCCGTAAAATTCACAACCTTTATATATTAAATCTAATTTATCACCATAAACACCTGTAATAGCATTATTTTTAAATATATTATTATTTTTATTGCTATACATTATTTCCATAATAAATCCACCAATTCTTTTATAACTATATGATTTTCATTTATTAACTCGTAGCTCTTTAATAAATTATTTATATCATAAATAAATGGTAATGATAATCCTAATTCTTTAAATATTTCTTCTTTACTTAAAACTATATCAATTTTATCATATATTTCTTTCTTACCTTTATTCATAATAAGTATTTTATCCATATAAAGTAATTCTTCCATATCACTACTAACATTAATTAAAGTAATATTTTTTTCTTTTATATAATTTAATATTTTTGTTTTTTTATCTAAATTTAAATATGTTAATAAATCATCTATACAAATAAGAGATGGATTTATTATTAATAATGATAATATTTTAATATATACTCTAGATTCCGTATTTAGTTCTATAAACTTCTTATTTATAATATTTTCTAATACAAAATAATCTATAAAATCTCTTATTCTATTATCAATTTCTTCTGTATTAATATTTATTTTATTTAAGTAATATCTTAATTCTTCTAAAGGATTATCAGTATTATAAATATTATCATCAAATACACAAACTATATTATTTTTTTTATATTCTAAACTATAATTACTAATATTTTTTCCATTAATATATATACTATTATTCTTAAATTTTCCACATATCATTTTTAAAAGTATAGTTTTCCCACAACCATTAGTACCAATAATACCAACGAGTTCACCAGATTTTATATCTACATCTAAATGCTTAATACTAATATCCATAATACCATCACACCCTAACTAATTAAATTTTATCAAAAAAAAGATATAATGTCCATTTACACATTATAACTTTATTTTATTTAGCAAAAGTTCTAAAAAATCTTTATCTTGTATTTTATTTATTGCAAAACATTTCTTTCCCAAGTCTTTAAAACTTGATCCTGAATGATATAATATTTTTCTATCTATTATTATAAATCTATCATGAAATACATCATTTTTTATTACATCTACATTATTATATTGTTTA
Organism: uncultured Bacilli bacterium; assembly: GCA_934085875.1. Classification (GTDB taxonomy): domain Bacteria; phylum Bacillota_I; class Bacilli_A; order RF39; family UBA660; genus UMGS1124. The sequence goes on from CAKOHQ010000019.1 coordinate 3,374, forward strand.
TTATATTTTTTTATTAATTCTTCACTTGTATTTTTTGTTATTACTTTTATATTGCATTTTACATGTCTTAATATATCAAATAGTTCTCTACCAGCATAGTTATCTATTATAATTATTTCTTCTTTTGCAACACTTAATATTTCAATTAACAATGAGTATGCATCATATATTTGTCCTTCAAAGAATAAATGTTCTTTCTTAACTTCTAATTGATTAAAAGTCTCTTCTAATAATTCTATTCTTTTATTATCTTTTAATACTAATTCATTAATGTATTTTTGTTCTATTAATGAATTAGAAATATATCTTCTCATTTTCACAAATGCATCCATTATTTTTACACTTATCTCATCTGCAACATTAGTTCTTAATACTGATGCAAGCATTGCAACACCTTGTTCAGTAAAAACATATGGAAGACTTCTAGTTTTTGTATTTGCGGTTTCAAATTGAAACCGCAAACTATAATATTCACTCTCCGTTAATTGAAACATAAACCTATCTGGAAATTTATTTGCATGTCTTTTAACTGCCAAATTTATTGTTTTTGTTCCATTAATACATTCATAAATTTTTGACAAATCACTATCAAACATTACAAGTTGTCCTCTAATTTCATATATCTTATTTTGTATATAATCTCCCATATTTAGGGAGTTAAATGAAGTTTTTCAGATAAAATCAATTCATTTTTATCTTCAAAATTTTCTAATATTTTATTAATTATTTCTTTAACATTTTCTTTTTTTAAAATAGTACTTAACACTTTAATTCCATTTTTTGTAAACGCATATGGAAGTTTTCTAAGACCTATTTTATCTTCTTTGGAAGTCACAATTTGTGATTTCCAATTATTAAATTCAAAAGATGACAATTGAAAATAATCTTCCATATTAAATTTATATAAATTTCTTTTCATAATTTGATTTAAAACTCGTGTTTCATAGCCAATCAAACCTGCCAAATCTCTATCTAACATTATTTTTATACCGCGTATTTCATATATTTTATCTTTTATATCCATTCAAAACCCTCCTAAAATTTACAAACTTAAAATATCTGTATTCATAACTGCATATTATTTTCTTTTAAAATTTATTATAGTATCCATTATATACTTTATCAATATAAAATTACATACACTATAAATTATTAAAATTTGTAAAAAAAAGAAACACATTAACTAGAATGTGTCCCTTGAATATTATTCTACAATATTTTTTAATTTAAAACATCAAATTAATTTAATATCGTAAACAATCGGTACTCAAATAATACTCGTGAGTACATTTTTAGTATCTACTTTTTTACTTCTTTTATAATACCAGTTTTTTCCATTTCATGATTTTCTACTTTAACATTTAAACATAAACCTATTACAAATATATAACATAGCCAATATATCCATAACATCAAAATTGCAAGTCCACTTAAACTACCATAGTATTTATCATAAGCAGTAAAATTATTAATCCATCCACTATATAAATAAGTTGCAATTAACCAAAATACAGTTGTAAATATTGCTCCCAAATTCATACCTCTAGTATCAACTTCTTTATCAGGAGCAATAACATATATTGATTTTACAAAGAAATATATAATAAACCAAGTTATTGGTCCTCTAATAATAGTTAAAATAGGATCAATTATATTTTTAAAATTGAAATAATCAAAACTTGAAATAATTTTATTTCCCAAAAGTGGAACTAACAATACAAATATATATAATATGCAAAGAAGCATAGTCATTACAATTGCTTTCATTCTTCTTCTAAAATAATCAGTTTGTTTAATCCCATATATTTGATCACTTGCAACTATAATACTACTTGCACCATTAGCGGCTATAAAGAATAAAATACAAATAACACTAATATATTTTAAGCTAATTTCTTGTCCCATAATATTAGGAACTATTACTTCAAAATTAATACTACTAAATATTCTATTTAAAAACGAGCTTAAATCTTCTACTGTCAACCCAAAAGAACTAGCAATAGCAGTCACAATAGATAAAATTGGAACAACGCTAAGTATGACAGAAAAAGCAAGATGCCCAGGCAAAAAGCACATTTCAGGTTTAAATATTATTTCCCATACTTTACTAAAAAAGTCTTTAAAATATTTCCTATTTTTATTAAATATTTTCGCTAACAAATCTAATATTTTATTTATCATTATTATCCTCAAAAGCACTTTTATTTTTTCTCATTTGTATAGTTGCTTCATTAAAAGCATCCTCTACTAATTTTAAATCATCATTTATCATACTAAAACCAATTGCAACACCATATTCATAAGGTAACTTTTTAAATTCCTTAATTAATTTCTTTATATAATTAACAATTTGCTTTTCAGTGTACCCAACCATATATATCATAAATTCATTACCATCAGTACGTAACAATTCAGTATTTTCAAGTTGAGTTTTAAATAACGCATTAGCAGCAGCCTTAATTTGTTTATCTCCCTCTTCATGTCCAAAAGTATCATTTAAATATTTAATATTATTTAAATCAATAACTATAACACATTGTGGATAAACAGTATTTTGATTCCATATCTCAAGTCTATCATTTAAATAATTTCTATTTTTCAAACTAGTAAGCATATCTACATATCTAATTTTTTCATTATTTTTTATTTTTGTATTTAAAACTATCTTCTTCTTATTTCTAATCAAAATTATTATTCCAATAATAACAACAACAATTAATAGAATAATATATTTTGCGAGTTTAACAGCTCTACTACCAGTTTCATAAGTTTTATAATATTCATTTAATCCACTATCAATAATTATATTAGGATTTAAAGTATTAACATAACTCTTAAATAATCTATAAAAGACATCACTATTATTTTTATAATAAAAACTATAAGTTTGATCTTTAGCAACATCACTTAAAATAATATCAACATTATTTAAACTATCAACTAAATAACTATCATAATAATATTTATCAACTAAAACTAAATTACCTTTTTTTATTAATCTTTTAACATCACCAGATTTTTTATATGTTTTAGTAATAATATTATTATATTGACTTAAATATTGATATAAGTTAGAATTCTCTAAAACATATATTTCACCATTATAAGATTTTAAAGAATCTAAATTAACTCCTAATTTTCTATCACTTATTAAATAATAATTAATTAATAAATTAGTATTAATTTTACTATATTTTCCAGTATAAACATTTTGATTAAAGAATAAATCTATTTTATTTTTATCTATATCAAATTTTAAGTCTTTATATTTTCTAATTCTATTATAATCAAAATCAATATCACTAAATTCATTAAATGATTTTAAGTATTCATTTACTATACCAGTTAATTTTCCTTTAGATAATAATTGATAAGGTTGATAAACCAAGAAATCAAATTTATAATTTTTATCTGTTAATTTATCTTCTTCAGCATCACTAATATTTAAACTTTCTATAAATAATTTATAATTGTTTTCATTATAGCTATCTAAACAATTATTATTTATCCATTTATTATAATACTTTTTAACAATAGAATTTAATGTATCATCTCCACCTAAATGTAAATAATAATATATTTTAGCATCATTAAAGAAATAACAAATATTATAACCTTTATTAATAATCTTATCTTTATATTGATTTAAAGGAACAATTATATAAGAAACTTTATTATCATTAAAATCTTGAAATAAAGTATCCATATTTTCATATGATTTTATTGTTCCACTTAAATTATAATAATTACTTATATAACTTAGATCAGAACTATTAACCCCAATATTTTGATCTTTAATATCTTTAATATCATAAATAGTATTATCATCTAAACTTAATAAAACATAATAATCAGTATATATTAACAAATCTCTTTTATCATAAGTTGTATCAACATTAAATCCAAATGAATCATTCTTATTATCTATTGAATATACTGTACTATTTAATTTTAAATCTAATTCTTCATCTAAATCGTTAACAAAATCAAAAAATACTCCATTACCACTTTTTCCAAAAACATTAACATCATTTAAAACATTAATAGTATAAACACTGTTTTTATTATTGCTTATCCATGTCTTTTCACTTATAGTCAAACTGTTTTCATCTTTAAATATTTTATAAATACCAAATACTATACCAGATATAATAAATATAGCAATAACTGAAATAATAATAATTTTTTTAAATTTTTTCATAACATCACCTATTGAACATAATTAGTCCATTTTATAACAGAATTACCTGCTTTAATATATCCCATAACTGGAAAATTTTCTTCTATATTGCTATCTTTGTTAGATACAATATATTGAATATCATAAAATTTCTTTTCATCTTCACTAAATGCTTCTAATGAAGTTTGACATATTGCTTCACTATCAGCATGTTTTCCAGTTTTTAATTCAATATTAACATATATTAATTTACCTTTAATATCAATATTAACATTATTTACCAATTCATTTTCTTTTATTTTATTTATTACTTCACTTCTTTTAGTATCTGTTATTTTTACAGTATCAATACCTTCTAGTCTATTACCATATTTATCTTTAGTTGTTTGACCAACAAAATATACAATAACACCAACCAATATGGATACAATACAAACTAAAGATACAATCATTAAAATAGAATACACTCTATTTCTTTTATAAAATTCCTTAAATTTTTTCATAATCCACCTCTTTAATAAAATAATTATACAATATAATTAATGTTTATTCAATTATAACATTTTTTAGACAAATCAAAAAAGATTCACAAAAGCAAATCTATTTTAACATATCATCTAATTTTTCTTCATCCCAAATTTCAATACCTAATTTCAACGCTTTATCATATTTAGAACCAGCATCTTTTCCTACAATTACTACATCAGTTTTCTTACTAACACTTTCACTAGTAAGGCCACCATTATTTTCAATTATTTGTTTAACTTCATCTCTAGAATATTTATCAAGAGTTCCAGTAACAACAAATTTCTTGTTAACAAAGTTATCGTTTTCCACAATATCTTCACCAATGTATTCCATATTAACACCAATATTTTTTAAATTGTTAATAAGTTCTATATTATCCACATCTTGAAAGAAACAAACAATGTTTTTAGCTAAAATTGGTCCCATATCTTTAATAGATTCCAACTCTTCATACGTAGCATTCATCAAATTATCTATATTTTTATACCTCTTTGCCAAAAGCTTTGCATTCTTTTCACCAATACCACTGATTCCAATAGCAAAAATTAATCTTTCAACACTATTTTCTTTGCTAACTTCAATACTTTCTATTAAATTATTAACACTCTTATCTCCAAAACCTTCAAGTTCTATTAAATCTTTTTTCTTATCTTTCAAATTATAAATATCTATAATATTCTTTATAATTCCCATATTATAAAAATCTTCTATAATTCTATCTCCTAATCCATCAATATTCATTGCTTTTCTACTTACAAAATGAATTAAAGATTCAATATTTCTTTTGCTACATTTATCATTCATACAGAAATAATCTATACCCGTTTTGCTTAATACTAAATTACTTCCACAAATAGGGCACTTCTTAATCATAACAAATTCTTTTTCAGTTCCATCTCTACGTTCTTTAACAGGTCCAACAACTTCTGGAATTACATCTCCAGCTTTTCTAATACTAACAATATCACCAATTTTTAAATCTTTGTCAATAACATATTGTTCATTATGAAGAGTTGCACGTCTAACAGTACTTCCAGCAACTAAAACAGGTTCCAAAACAGCATTAGGTGTAATCTGACCAGTTCTTCCAACAGTAAATATTATATCAGTTAATTTAGTTAATACTTCAGTTGCAGGAAATTTATAAGCAGTTGCCCATTTAGGATACTTTTGAGTATATCCTAATTTCTTTTGAGTATCAATATCATTAACTTTAATTACAACTCCATCTATATCATAAGGCAGTTCACTTCTAATACTTCCCTTTTCATTAATAAATTCTAATATACCATTAACATTATTAACTAGTCTATTATTAGGATTAGTTTTAAAACCTAATTCTTTCATAAACTCTAAAGCTTCTAAATGAGTTTTAATTCCATAATCTTCTGGATTAGGTAAATGATATATAAATGTATCTAATTTTCTTTGTCGTGCAATATTACTATCTAATTGTCTAATAGAACCAGCAGCGGCATTTCTACAATTTTGAAACAAAGGCAAATTCTGTTCTTTACGTAATTTATTTAAATCATCTAAAACTTTTTTAGACATAAATATTTCCCCACGAACTTCAATATCTATATCTTTTTTTCTTTTAAGTGGTATACTCTTAATAGTTTTAGCATTATGTGTTATATCTTCCCCAACAACACCATCACCACGTGTTGCGGCACTAACAAACTTACCATTTTTATATTTCAATGAAACAGATAAACCATCTATTTTAAGTTCACATACATAACTAGGATGAAATCCTTCTTTAGCTATTCTATTATCAAATTCCATTATTTCAGATTCGTTAAAAACATTACTTAAGCTAAGCATTGGAATTTCATGTCTTATTTTTTTAAAACCATCAATAACTTCTCCACCTATTTTTTGTGTAGGACTATCATCTCTAACAAATTCAGGATGTTCTTTTTCTAGATTTATAAGTTCTCTTAAATACTTATCAAATTCTTGATCTGTTATAGTAGGATTGTCCAATACATGATATTCATAATTAGCCTTATTTAATATATCAACTAACTCATTATATCTATCTAACATAAATTATCACCATAAATTCTTATTATATTCACCATTATTAATTAAATTATTTATAGCATTTTTAACACTATCTTTATCTTCTTTATAAGTAACTCCATACCAAACACTATCTGTTTCAATAACTTTAACACTTATATCACCAGATTTAATATGTAGATCAACTACTTCAGGAATTAAAAATTCATCTTTTTCTTTATCTTTAATATTATTTAAGAAACTAACAAAATCATTCTCTAAATAATCAAATATTTTTGGAGTAAACAATAACATATTCATACTAACTAATCTATTAAGTTCTACATCATATTCTTTACCATCTACTAAAGACTTACAATGTATATGTTCATCTACTTTTTCTATACTACTTTCATTTATACCAGTAAGTACTCCATTTTCTATTTCACAAACACCACGTTTAACACTGCCATTTTCTGTTATAGTATTACATGCTCTGTACCCAATCAAACCAAATTCTTTATCACTTATTCCATCTTTCAAATATTGATAAGCTTTAACAAACGAATTTCTTCCATAAAAATCATCAGCATTTATTATTGCAAAAGGCTCATTTATAGCATTTTTACATTCCAAAATAGCATGTCCAGTTCCCCAAGGTTTAACTCTTTCAAAATCTATATTAACTGGAACATCTTCCATTTTTTGAAATACATATTCTACATCAATTTTATCTTCTACTCTTTTACCAATAGTATTTTTAAAATCTTCATACATTTCTTCTTTAATAACAAATACTATCTTATTAAATCCTGCCTTCTTTGCATCATACACTGAATAATCAATAATAAATTCTCCATTAGGACCCATAGGTTCCATTTGTTTTAAACCACCAAATCTGCTACCCATACCAGCAGCTAATATTAATAATGTCATAACTCTTTCCTCCTATAATTTACTAATACTTTTATGATTTTTCATTAATTTTTTAACTCCACTTTTAAATGCAACGTCAATTAAGTCACCATTCATATTTACTACAACACCAGTACCCAAACTTTCATGACTAATGATATCACCTATTTTAATTTCCGCATTTTCACTCTTGTTATACATTTTTTTAGTATCAATTTTCTTTTCTACTTTGACACCCACATCATTTTCTTCAATACAATTGCTATCAATTTCATCTATAAATCTACTAGGCATATTCATTGTGTCTTTACCATATAACATTCTTCTTTTGGCATTAGATATATATAATCTTTCTCTAGCTCTTGTAATACCAACATAACACAAACGTCTTTCTTCTTCAATACCATTTTCCATCAAACTCATTGTATGTGGAAATAATCCCTCTTCCATACCAATTAAAAATACTACATCAAACTCTAAACCTTTTGCACTATGTATAGTCATCAAAGTAACTTCATCACCATCTTCTTTATGACTAGACATATCACTTATCAAACTAATTTCTTCCAAGAACTCACCTAAACTAACCATACCAGTTCTCTCTTCAAACGAAGCAGTAATACTTTTAAATTCCATCAAGTTATCAAGTCTTAATTCATTTTCTAATGTTTTATCTTCTTCTAATTCACGTCTCAAACCAGTTTTAGTCAAAACACTATCAATTAATTCTGTCAAACTCATGTTATTGCTATCATTAACTAAATCAGTTATTAAATTCTTAAATTCAATTTCTTTATTAGTAGATAAAGCATCAAACATACTTATACCTTCTAACATACTAACATTCTCTAAATTTTTAATAGCAGCATCTCCTATACCACGTTTAGGAACATTAATAATTCTTCTTAAACTAACTTCATCATTATTATTATATATAAGTCTTAAATAACTAATTAAATCTTTAATTTCTTTTCTATTATAAAAGTAATAGCTGCCAACAACTTTATAAGGTATCCCTTTAGCAAGCATTCCTTCTTCAACTACACGACTTTGTGCATTTGTTCTATAAAGTATTCCAATATCTTTTCTATCATATCCTTGATTTAAAAGCTTATTTATCTCTTCAATAACAAGTGTAATCTCATGTTTTTCATCATAAGCTCTCATATACTTAATCTTAATACCTTCACCCTTTTCACTCCATAATTTTAAATCTTTTCTCTCTTTATTATTTTTTATTACAGAGTTAGCAGCATTAAGTATATTATTAGTACTTCTATAATTTTCTTCCAACTTAATAACTTTACAATCTTTATAATCTCTTTCAAAATTTAATATATTTCTATAATCAGCTTGCCTAAAAGCATAAATACTTTGATTCATATCACCAACAACAAATATATTTTTATTCTTATTTGCAAGCAACTTAGTTAATTTATACTGCACTGGATTAGTATCTTGATACTCATCTATTAAAATATATTTATATCTATTCTGATATTGTTCTAATATATCTTTATGTTCACTAAATAATATTACAGGTTTACATAATAAGTCATCAAAATCTATACTATTATTCTTAATCATTTTATCTAGATAAATATGATAAACTTCTTTAACAACTAAATCTATATCTGTATTAAAACACTTTTCTATTTCCATATCACTTAACATTTGACTTTTAATCAAACTAATTTTATTTCTTATATAATAAGGACTATAATGTTTAGGATCTAAATTCTTATCTTTAAGTATTTTTTTTATTATACTTAACACATCATCACTATCTATTATAGTAAAGTTTTTATCTAATCCTAAATACATATAATTTTCTCTTATTATCCTAAGTCCAAATGAATGAAATGTTCCTATAAAACTAGATATATCATATCCAAATATTTTATTAACTCTCTCTTTCATTTCTTTAGCAGCTTTATTTGTAAATGTTATTGCAAGTATATTATAATCTCTTATTCCATTTTCAATTAAATATGCAATTCTAGTAGTAAGCACTTTAGTTTTACCACTACCAGCACCAGCCATTACCAAGCATGGTCCATCTATATGTTTAACAGCTTCTATCTGTTGCTTATTTAAATTATTTAATAGTTCCATATCTACCTCACATATTAACTATTATATCAAATATCAATCTATTATTAAATACCTTTTTTTACAAAACAAAAACATTTGTTCACAAAAAAACTACAAAGTTGTAGTTCTATTATTTTAACTTTCTAAAGATTTCTTTAATTCTACAATATACTCTATTCTAAGATTTATTTGATTAATTATTTTATCTATTCTTTCTTCTGATATCAACTTATTTGTTAAAAGAATATATTTAACTTCATCAGTAAAATTTTCTGAAATAGATTTTATAGTTATTTTTAAATATTTTATTTAAATTCTTTTTTTATACATTTTTCAATATTTTCTTTTATATTAGTTAAATAATATTTTCTCATATCATCTAATATATAACCAATAACTTCAAAAGAAACTTCTCTTTGATTTCTATCAGTTGTATTAATTAAATAAAAATTAATATTTTCATTATTAGCCAATTCTTTCATATTTAATAACGATTTATTATATTCATCCACGTTATCTTCATTTAAAAAATTTCTTTTTTCAATAGATAAATTAGCATTATAATCTCTACAAATTGCAGTAAAACTATCTGTATAGGTTGCAATAACAATATTTATTTTATCTTTTATTAAAGGAATATATTCTAATTTATAATTATTATAATCTTTTAAATCTATTCCATCTTTTAAAAACAATCTATCTACCCATATTAATCTATCAAAAAGTGACCTATCAACAATTATAATATCATTATTACATTCAATTGTTTCATTCAACTGTTTCAAAACATATTTAGGTATTTCAAAATTAACAACATTAGTATAATGATTTTTTAACTTAGGATATATATTTTTCTTATAATTATCAGAAGTAGTAAATTCCTCTAAAATATCAACACTAAATTTACCTTTTTTAAAAAAGTCTTTTAAATTATTTATTAATGTAGTTTTGCCAGTTCTTGGTGTACCAGTAAACTCTATAACATATGGTTTAAAATTAAATATAGTAGATAATTTTTTAATCTCCTGTTTTTGATAATGTATTTTTTTCAACATTTTAATTTCTTCTTCATTATCTTTAAATACATTATCTAAAATCTCAAAGTTATTAACGTCATTAAATAATTCATCAATTAAATTTTTTAACCTTTTAAACATTTCAGAATTTTCATCTTCATTGCTTACTAAATTTTCATACAATGAAGTAAAATACCACTTTTGTTTTTCATATCCTCTATTAAAATTTGAAAAATCATATTTACCATTTTTCTCAAATACTATTTGTAAATCTTCTAAATTTGATATTTTATCAGCGCAAACAACTGCTTTATGCCTAATATCTAATGTTTTAACTTTATCAATTGTATATTGCTTTCTTTCTTCCCAAGATAATTTTTTATCTGGCTCACTATCCCCCATTACGAGTGATAAAATATCTTCTCCAAATTCTCTTAATATATCTTCTTCATTATATTTCGTATCTTCTATTATATCATGCAAATAACCAGCAGCAATTACATTATCATCAAAATCATATTCACTCAAAATATTTGCAACATTTATTGGATGAATAATCATAGGTTTATCTTCTTCACTTTTTCTTACCTGTCCATAATGAGCATTTATTGCAAATAATTTTGCTTGCTCTTTTATATCTACACCTAACATCATCTACAAATTCTTTATAAAACTTTCTAACTTTTTCAAAGATTTTTTTCTAGGACTAATTTTTAATTTATCTTCCATGCTTATTTCTGCCAATGTTAATCCATTATCTAATTCAAATATTTCATCAAAACCAAAACCATTTTTGCCTCTTGTACTATCACTAATCACACCATCTAATATAGATAAAAATGTTTCTTCATAATTTTTACTTTTTAATGCTATAACAGTTGTATAATGACAACTTCTTTTTTCTTTATTTACTCCATCTAATTTTTTTATTAATTCTAAGTTTTTTGTATGATCATCAGCATCCATCCATCTTGCTGTGAACACTCCAGGAAATCCGTCCAAATAATCTATTGATATTCCAGAATCATCTGCAATACAAATATAATTTTCTCCTACTTGATTATATAAGTCCCTAACCTTTTCTAATGCATTATCAATAAATGTATCTTGATCTTCATTAACAACAATTTTTTTATTTAACTTATCTTCCATTTCTTTTAAAGATAAAACATCATAATCTTTAAAAATTTCCTTGATTTCTTTAATTTTACCTTTATTGCTACTTGCAACTAGAATTACATTATTCATATCTTATCACCACTTTCTCACTCATTATATAATAGACCTTATAATTATTAAAGCAAAATAGCAATATTTAATAAAAAAAAACCACCATAACCATAGGTAGTCATTAAATATTATAATTTATTAAATCATCAATAGAATTATTCAATAAATATAAAAGCATGTTTTTATCTAATTTAGTAAAATTTTGCTTAACTAATGATAATGGTAAGAAAAATAAATCTATTCTATTTTTAATTACATTATAAATATCTTCTACACCAAAATCTTTCAAATATTTTATAATTTCTTTAACGTTTCTCTTAGAAAAATTTAAATTCTTAAGAAGAACATTATCATAAGTATTAATTATATCTTTAATCTGATCATCACTTAAATCATATTCTTTGAGATAACTTAACACTTTCCTCACCCATTTCTAATAGAGGTTTTACAGCATTAATAACTTCATCTATATCTGCCACATTATTTTTATATTTTAAACAACTAACAAACATATCCAAGTCTTTTTCTTTTCCTCTATAATTACATAAATTACGTAATACTCTCTCTCTACTAACTACATGTACTCCAAAAGAATAAGTTCCTTCTTTATTTAAATATTTATTATCAAGTTCCAAAACTATATCCTTTATTACATTATGGTCATTAAAAAGATTTTCTAAACGTACTTCGTCAAAGTTTTCATTAACAAACATTTTATCAAGTAAAACCTCTTCATCAGACGAAGCAACATCTATTTTACCATAAAATGATTTATCTTTGCAAGCTTTAGCTTCTCCATAAGTCTTTTGTATGTTAAGTCCTCTAATAAAATCTATATTATCTAAACTAAGTCCATCACTTTTTTTCCATAATCCTTTTTCAATTAAATAATCTAATCTAAGAGGTAAAGATTGCATACCAAGTATTACATAACCATTATTATTACTATCATTAGTCAAATCAATACCATATCTACTTAAAACATGAATATTATCAAATACACAATGAGGATTAATAACTAGAATCCCACCTACATGTTCTAAAACATTTTTACATATTGCCCCCATTAATCACTTACCTCCATTTTATTTAATCTATCCACTAAACCTTTATTAACATTAAAATCATTTATAAAGAAAATATCAAAATTAAGCATTTTCTTAAAATCCACACCATTTTCTTTAATTAAATTATAATTATTAACAAAATTATCATAATTACACATAACACAATTATATTTGCATTTGCTACTAACCAAATCTTTAATAAATATAGAAGGAATATTTGAAATAACTTTATTAATATTAGCATTTTCACTCATAAAAATTTTAATAATATTATCAACATTTTTTAAACTTGAATGAAGCATAATACTAATTAAAACATTTTTATCTTCTAATTTATCAAATAAAACTCTTCTCATACCATTATCAGTCTTAATACTAATAGCAAAAGCTTTAAATTTATCTAGATTAACATATTTACTTAAATCACTTAATAAATCTTTATCTATATCGTTTTCACTAACCTCTAAATAACTTAATACATCTTTTAATTTAACATCAATAGTATTAAAATTAATATCAGAAGTAATTGGTATATCTTGTGATTTGACTTTCTTATTCATCAAATAGATATTATACCTATTTAAATTAAGCATAATATCATACATAAGAAAATCTATACCTTTATTTATATTATTAACAATATCTCTTAGATAACCACTAACACTATCCTTTGTTATATCATATTTTTCTTTCAAATAATCATCCAATATACTACTTAAATCACATTTAGTAGCAATCTTACTAACTTCTTTATAATTAGTAATATATTGAATTTTATCAGTACGATTTTTAACATTATTTAAAATATTAATAATATTATCTATATTCTTCAAAATACTTTTATCATTTTCATTAGACTCTTCATATTTTTTAAACATAGAAAAATATTCTAATAATACATTAATAAATTCCAAGATATAACCTCCTAACTTTCAATTTTTTTAATAACGTCGTAGCTATCTACTAATTCAAGTAAATCTTTTAAATTCTTCTCTATCTTAATAGCATCACTATCTTTATCTTCCTTTAACATCATTTTAGTTTCCTTATACATCTTATTCATTGTATCTAATATAGGAACCTTTTGATATTTAACCAACATATCATTAGTTAAATTCATTTTTTCTAACTTTTCATCATCATAATCCATTATTTCTAAAGATGTTTTTAATATTTCACTAGTAATATTATTAATTAAATTTTTTTCTCTAATCAAAATACTGTCAACAAACGATAATATTTCTTCATCACTATATTCTATAATATCATTCTTTTTATCAGCTTCACTTTTTCTAGCAAAATCTATATTTTTTTCACCAATATATTCTAAAATTTGCCACTTTTCACTAGTTATAATTCCACTCTTTTTAAGAACTTCATTAAATTCTTCTATATCATATATAGGTTTAATTAATTTATCATTTTTAAAATAACTTATATATTTCTTATATAAAGTATCACTTATTTTTAAACTATTATAATATTCTTTATTATTATTATTAAAATCTTTTATATATTCTTTAATATATTTTATTTGTTCATTAAGCCAATTAACATATGTAGAAACTTGTTCTTTATTATCAACATCAATTTCTCCATCACTAACCAGCTTTTGATTTACTTTAATACTAACACTTGCATTAAAGAAAATTCTCATTTTTTCTTCTTTTTCATCGAAATTAAATACTTCTAATATTTTCATGAAGTCATCTTTATCAAGTAAGGCCAAATCCTCCCCTTTTAAATCATCTATATCCTTTAACGTTTTCAATGTAAGCATATTTTTAACATCATTTATTTTATCCATCTTACTTTGAAAATCTTTTAACTGCTCATCAACAGTATCTATTTTCTTAGATAACTCTGTTATAAAGGAATTGATATACATAATATCTAGCCTCCCATACTATAAAAATTATATCATATTTTTTATATGAAAACAATTGTTTTATCTAAGTTTCTAAAAAATTAAATATAATGCTAGTTTGTTTAATAAATATATATTATAATATTTTTAGGAAGTGATTATATGACAACCTTAAAACCAAAAATAAAAACTATAAACCCACTACCTTCCGTAGAAAAGAAAAAAACAAATCCATTAAAAATACTAATAATACTAGTAATTATTCTTATAATAACACTTGTTATTTATTTAACATATAACGAATTACTACCATACATTAATGCAGTGAACATAAATAAAATAGTAGGCAAAAAAACAAATATTACAAAATGTAATACTAAAGACTATATCATAATAAACAAAGATAGGTCATATACAATGAGTTTAACAAACAATAACTGTATAACTAACTACTATGAAGGAAATTTATCAATAAAAAGCAATACAATAACTTTTACTAAAACAATCAAAGGAACAATAGACAACAATTATAACATTATAATTAACAACAATATATTTGAGGATGATAAAAATGAATGAAGAAATAAATGACATATTAAATAACATAGACTTTGACAACAATAAACTTATTAAAATAAACAATAATTTATATTTAACAAATAATCAAATAGATATTCTTAAAAGATATAACATTGAATATGAAACATCAAATAGTCTAAGAGATTTAATGATTAAAATAGAAGATATTTTAGATTATGAAGAAGATATACCAGAACTAGAAGAGTTATTAGATAAATTATCTGAAAGAAATTATTATGAATTTACAAACAAATAGAATGTTTAAATAATATTCTATTTTTTAAATTTCACATTATAAAGCATAAAAAAATACTAGTAAACACTAATATTTTTATTTTCTCTTTTTAAATCGCGCTCCTTAATACTTTCTCTTTTATCATATAATTTTTTACCCTTACATAATCCAAGAAGTATTTTAGCATAATTTCCTTTAAAATATAATTTAAGTGGTATTAAACTATATCCATCTTTCATTACTTCACTTTTTAATTTAACGATTTCATTTCTTTTTAATAAAAGTTTTCTTTCTCTTCTTTCAGGAACATTATACCTATTACCCTCTTCATAAGGAGCAATATACATATTTATAACAAATACTTCATCATTTTTAATTCTAGCATATGTATCTTTTAAATTAGCACTACCTTTTCTAATTGATTTAATTTCTGTGCCAGATAAAACTATACCACATTCAATTTCTCTTTCAATAAAATAATCAAAATATGCTTTTCTATTCTTTATCTCCATCATTTTTATCCCCCACCAACTCAAAATCAATAGTTCTAGCTTCTTTACTAGCACCTACAACCTTTACACGTACTTTATCACCCAAAGTATAACGTTTCTTAGTATTTTGTCCAATCAAACATAATAGTTCTTCAACATAATTATAGTAGTCTCCTTTTAAACTATTTACATGAACTAAACCTTCAATTAAATTATCTAATTCAACAAATAATCCAAAAGATTCTACGCCACTTATAACACCATCATATTCTTCTCCAATATGTTTTTCCATGTATTCAGCCATTTTCATATCATCAACTTCACGTTCTGCATCAACACTAGCTTGTTCTCTTTCACTAGCTTGTCCTGCAATATAATCTAAGTTAGCATTATAATAATCAATAGTTTCATTATCAATTTTATTTTCATATAAATATTTTCTTAATAATCTATGAACTTCTAAATCTGGATAACGCCTAATAGGTGATGTAAAATGAGTATAACATTTGCTACCTAATCCAAAGTGTCCTATATTATCTTTTTGATAAACAGCCTTTCTCATACTACGTAATAACATACTAGAAAGTATTTTATATTGAGGAACATCTTTTAATTGATTTAATAATTTTTGCATACTTACTGGAGTTAAATCCTTAACTTTTCCATTAACTTTATATCCAAGTAAACTAACTAATTTTAAGAATTTATCAATCTTATCAGCATTTGGTACATCATGAACTCTATAAATAAATGGTAAATTCATATTATAAATGTGTGTTGCAACTGTTTCATTAGCAGCAATCATAAAATCTTCAATCATACGTTCTGCATCTTCTCTAACTCTTTTTTCTATTCCAACAACATTTTTATCTTCATCAACAATAATCTTTGCTTCATCTAAATCAAAATCTATATATCCTCTTTTGATTTTATTTCTACGTAATATATGAGCTAACTCATTCATTTGTTTTAAAACATCACTAAATTCTTGATAACTAGAATCAACAATATTACGCATAATAATATCATTAACTTTCTTATAAGTCATTTTCTTTCTAGACTTTATAAAAGATGGAAATATATCATAATCTACAACATTACCTTCGTTATTTATTTTCATAACGCAAGATTGTGTAAGTCTAACAACTCCTTCATTTAAAGAACAAATACCATTTGATAATTTATGAGGAAGCATAGGTATAACACTATCTGCCAAATAAGAACTAGTACCACGACTTAAAGCATCTTTGTCAAGATAACTATTTTCAGTAACATAGTATGAAACATCGGCAATATGGACTCCTAAAACATGTAACCCATTTTCAAATTTATAGCTAATTGCATCATCTATATCCTTAGTATCATCACCATCAATTGTAAAAATTACTTCATTAGTTAAATCTGTTCTTCCCTTTAATTCATTATCACTTACAAAATTAGGTATAGCATCTGTTTGTTCCATTGCCTTTTTACTAAATTCTTCATAAATATTATATTTATAAGCAACTAACTTAATATCTACACCAGGATCATCTTTATGACCTATAACAGTAGTAACTCTTCCCATATATTTATTCTTAGACATTTCTTTAATAACACTAACAATAACTTTAGTACCCTCTACTAATCCATTAGTACTCTTAGAATCTAACTTAATATCTAATTTTTTATTCTTATCTTCTAATTTAACAAAAGGTTTATTATTAACAAAATATATTTCACCAATCAAATTACTTAAATCTCTATTTAAAACTCTAAGTACTCTACCCTCAGTTTTACCATGATTATTAATTATTTCAACTAATACTCTATCATCATTAACAGCACCATTAATATTATCCTTATCAATATATATATCTTCTCCATCTTTAACAATTAAAAATCCAAAACCTTTTTTATTCAAAGACAATACTCCAGATTTTAAACTAGGACAATTCTTAAATAAAATATATTTATTCTTTTTAGTTTTATAAAGAATACCATCTTTTTCTAATTCACATAAAAGATTATTTAATCTACTTAAATCTTCTGGACTAGTTAATTCTAATAAATCATTAATTTCTATAACATCAAGTGCTTCATATCTGTCACTCATTACATTAATTATTTGTTCTTTCATAATATCACATACCCTTTTAAAAATTATACCATTAAAAAAGCATAAATACTATAATATTCATGCTTAAAAGTGTAAACTTATTTAATATATAATATAAATGATATTATAAAGAATACAGCACCTAAAACAGCAGTTAATCTAGTAATGAATAATTCTGATCCTCTCTCTTTTTGTTTAGAAAATAAATCAGCATTACCACCACTTATTATTTGTGCTCCATTGCTAGCCTTATTACTTTGTAATAAAACTAATACTATTAATAATATCGAAACAACCATTAATACAGTTTCCATTTAATCACCTTCCGTAAATTCAATAAATTTCAATAACTAATTTATCATATATTTACCTATATTTCAATAAATAAATAACAAAATACATAAATTTAATCTATCATACAAAAATTAAATTGTCAATAAACTATATATTTGTTATAATTATATATAGGTGAATAAGCATGAGAATGATAGAAATAAGTAAAGAAAAATTTGAGGAATTTGCAAATAAAAATCCATATAGTAACTACTGTCAAACAGCAAATTATGGAATGGTAATGTCAGAAACAGGATTTGATTATTCTTTTGTTGCTTATACTACTAACGATGTAGAAATACTTGCAGCAGGTATGTTTTTAACAAAAAAAATAGGTAGATATTATTATG
>CAKOHQ010000020.1 GCA_934085875.1 uncultured Bacilli bacterium
ATATTAAATATAAGAATTAAAAAGATTAATGTACTATTTATTTTTGCAAATTGATGTATAATATCACATAATAATACATTTTCAACAAAAGAAAATTTTAAGATTTTATTAGTTTTTAAAGGTTTGATCAATTTAAGTTTTAAATCCTCTTTCATAAAATTCGTTAATTTAATGTGATTATTTGCTTTTTCGATACTTGTTCTATATTTTTCTTCATCTATTTTGTATTTATCAAAAAATAATATTTGCTCTTCATAATATTCTTCTTGAATTTTACTACTTCTTTCACTAAAGATTTTTAATGAAAATAAATATTTTGTAATTACCTTTATTTTATTATTTTCACTCATTTCATTTATGAAAGGCATTACATTGTATTTATACGCATTAAGTAAATCTTTGTAGTATTGAATAACGTGCGGAGGCAATTTTTTATTTAAATTATAGTGACTCACACCTCCATCTCTATGAAGTAAAGCACTAAAGTTATGATAATATATTTTTTCTCCGGCGTTCAAAATTTTTAACCAAAACGTCCAATCTTCTATCAATTTATATTTTTCATCAAAATAATTATATTTTTTTATAATGTTAATATCATATGCTGTAGCACCTGAAGAATAAATACAGTTTTCACTCATTATTTCAAATAATTCCTTACTACTTTTCATATTATTTTCTAATGCCTTTTTTTCATTAACATATTTTTCAAAATGTTTATCTAGATTCTTATCACACATTATACTTTGAGCGGTAATAATTCTTTCTGTTTCATTAAACGAATTAACAAAATTCTCTAAAACATTTTCATCATATAACTTATCATCTGCTGCAAAGAATAAAATATAATCTCCCGTTGCTTTTCTTACTGCTTTATTTAATGTTTTTACGGTTCCAATATTTTCATCATTTTTTATTATAAAATAATTTTCTAAATTTCCTTTTTT
This sequence comes from uncultured Bacilli bacterium, assembly GCA_934085875.1. Classification (GTDB taxonomy): domain Bacteria; phylum Bacillota_I; class Bacilli_A; order RF39; family UBA660; genus UMGS1124. The sequence goes on from CAKOHQ010000020.1 coordinate 948, forward strand.
ATTGTTCTCAATAAATTTTGTGATTTCTTCCCTATTAAAATATTTGGAACAATCATCTGTAATTATCAATTCTATTCTATCATATTTTTGTTTTAATATACTATATATAGCTTCCTTTATTAATTGCATTTGGTTATAGTGTGCTAGTACTACCGTGAATTTTGGTTTCATTTCCTATCTCCTCTGACTTTCTTTATTCTTCTTGTTTTTTTCAAAATATTTATATATTATATTAAATATCATAAAAATTGAACATATTGAAGTGTATATCTTAAAAATAGCATGTATAAAGTTTGAATTTAAATTATAGTCCAATGTTAACAATAATAATGTTATATTTAAAAACGTTCTTGAATCCACATAATTTTTTATTCTTATTAGTGTATACCATACTATGAGCATATATCTTGTAAAACTATACTCTTTATTTATTTTCAACTTTGTTGTTCCAAATCTGTCTTTATAATATTTAAAACTTCTCGTAACCCATATTCTATTGCTAAAAGACATATGTTTCATGTTTGGAATTAAATATTTACAATATATTGTGTATATATCTTGTATAAATTCTTCGTGTGATTTTGTTGTTTCTGCACTATGGCTTAAGCCACCATCTCTGTGGTTAATGGTTGTTATATTATGATAGCCTATTTTTGTATTTAACAAACATGCTCGCAAATATGTTGTCCAATCTTCGATTAGTCTACATTCTTCATCAAATTGAGATTTCTTTATATAACTACTTTTATACAGTGTTGCACCAGCTGGAAAAAAGCATCCTCTGGATAAAAGATTAAATATAGCTTCATTATTTCTTGATTCAATTATTTTAATAAATTGTGGTTCAACATATTTGTAATATAAATTTTTTAAATTATTATCCATCATATTTTGTTGAGTAATTAATATATCAAAATTATGGTTTTTAAGGTAATTAATATTTTCTATAAGGCAGTTATCCTTATTAAGCTCATCATCTGCTGCTACGAACACAGAATAATCTCCTTCTATGTTATTTAATGTTTTATTTAAACTTTTTGTTGTCCCTATATTTTCTTTATTCTCAATAATTGTTATTGATTTTAAATTTTCCTTCTTATTATCTTTTATATAATTTTCTATTTTTGTTCTATCAAAGTTATCTGAACAATCATCAATTATAATTAATTGATATGTAATGTCTTTTTGTTTTAATATGCTGTTAATACAATTTTTTAAATATTGATTTTGATTATAATGTGTAATGATAATACTAATGTCTATATTTTTCATATTTGCATTACCTGCTTTCTTTTATATATTTATAATATCAAATTTCTAAATTCTTTTAAATAAAAAAAGATAATTTTCTTATCTTTCTTGTAATTTTTCTGCTAATTCTTTTGCTTTTAACATAGAATCTTCCATAGAATTATAAATCCAAGCCCCATATCTACCTATTGTATATATGTTATTATTTGATAATTTTTCTTTTAATTCATCAATTTCTTTTGTTGTTTCAGTATTGATATGTACATAAGCTGGATCCATAATTATAAAAACATATTCTTCTAATTTTGTATTTTCATCAATAATATTTAGTTTAAGTAAGTTATTTAATGTTAACTTTAATTGTTTATCAATTTCTTCTTTTGTAATATTGTCATTTTTGTTATATCCAATTTCAATATACATACTTAATTTTTCTTGACCTAAAATATTATTGTAAAAACCACATCTATAAAAATTAATATTTTTATCTGGTATGTATAACCAATGTTCTTTTGTGAACTTTTCAGATTTTTTATTAAAACCTAAATTAAATACTAATACTTTATTATAGGATAATTTTTTTTGTAATTCGTTATAATTGTTAAATAATAGTAAAAATTTATTTAATGGTATGGTATTAATTATATATTCATATTCAACTTTATTTCCGTTTGATAAATATGCTATTTTCTGATCTTCGTCTATTTTTGTTATTGAAGTGTTTAATAAAATTTTATTTTTATCTAATTCTTCATATAAAATATTTATAAAGCTTCCTGCACCATTTTTTGGATATAAAAATGTATTATTATATGAATTTACTTTGTGTTCTTTCATATTATTAATTATATCTTTGATGTTTGCATATGGGAAGAATCTTCCCATAGCATCAACGTCTAATTCTTTTAAATCAACTGCATATAATTTTTCATTATATGGTTTTAAAAACTTTTCTGTTATTGATTTACCAAATTTTCCATAAAGCATATCTAAGAAGTTATCATATTTATCTTTTTCTTCTTTATTAAATAAGTCATATAAACAATCTATAAATTCTTCTTTATCTAATTCATGAATGTTAGTTTGAAATGGAAAATCTATTATTTTATCTTTGTAAATTATTTTTGTACATTTTTCATTATATATAATATCATCTTTTGACATTTTACTTAGAAATTTATTTTTAAATTCTTCTGTATTGAAGTGAAAAAAATGTCCTGCATAATCCCATATAAAGTCACCTTTTTTTATTGTTCTACAGTATCCACCTACTTCATTTTCTTTTTCAATTATTATGTAATTATCTTTTATATAATTTGCAAATGTTAATCCAGAAATTCCTGCTCCAATTATTAAATATTTAGTTTTCATTGTATTCCTCTCTTAAATATTCTTTTTATTTTAACTAACATTTTAATAGTTTTATTAAAATGCCCTTTTGTTGCTCTATATATTTTTATTTTTCTATCCACTATTTTTTCGTTGTAATAAAATTCTGTGTATTTTTTTAATTTAGTATCAAAACTATAAAAAGGTTTACTTTTTGTGATATGTTCTGTTGTAATATAATATTGACCTTGAATTAATGGGATTAATATTTTTTCTTTTATATATTCTTTTTTGTTTTCAGATAAAGTTTTTTTATAATAAATATCGTTTAGTATTCTAAAAATAACGTGTTCATGATTTTTGTAATTTCTTTTAAATGATTCTGGAGATACTGATTGTCCATTTCTTCCAATGTAATATATGTAAATGTTAAATGGATAATATGTTATAGTTTTAGTTTCACTAAAAGCCAATGAATTTAATTCCATATCAACGTAGAAACACTTTTCTGATATTTTAAAATTTGCTTGTTTTAGCATTTGTGTTTTAAATGTTGATGTTGATAATAATGGTCCCCATTTTGTAAATCCATAATTATCATAACATAAATCTTCGATATCATATTTATATCCTGGTTTCATAAAATCATAATGTCTAACTACGTTGAACTTACATTCTTTAGATAAATCTTCAACATAATTGTTTAATATCATGTCACTATTTTCATCTTCTAATTTTTCTATTAATTTATCTAATTCATCTGTATCAAAATAGTCATCGCCATCCATTAATTTAAAATATTTTCCTGTTGCTAATTCTATACCTTTGTTAATCGCGGAACCATGTCCACCATTTTCTTTATCAACTAATTTTACAATGCTATCATTGTTTAATGAGGTTAACGATTCTAACTCTTTACCTATTTCGCTTGTTTTATCTTTAGAGCCATCATTTATAATTAAAATTTCTAGCTTGTAATAATATTTCGAACGTAATAAAGACATTACACTGTTTACTAAATATTTTTCTACATTATAAGATGCTATTGCTATTGTTAGTAATTTGTTTTTATCTATCTTTTCTATTTTTATTTTTTCTGGTTCATAATTTATATTTAAAAGTTTAATTTCTTTTTCTATGGTATTTTTATAATTATATTTTTTGACAATTGTCTCGTGACATTTTTTAGATAATTCACAGAATAATTCTGGATTTTTATAAATCTTTTCTACTTTATTAGCCATATCAATATAATCTTCGTTGTTTGACAAAATATCATTATTATTATCGAAAACCTCTTTTACGGCTGCAATATTATTAGATAATACAACTAAACCAGATGCTGCCGCTTCCGCTGCTGATACTCCCATTGTTTCATATCTAGTTGCAAATAACGCTATCCCATTATTCTTATGTACATCTGCAATTTCTTCATGCGTTAAGAATTTTTTATGTAAATGGACATTATTAAATTTTAATAAAGGCCTTGTTAATTCTTCATAATAATTTCCATCCCCGTAAATATTAAATTCTAATTCTTCAAAAAAATCTCTTTTACTTAATTCAAGTATTGTTTTTACATCTAAATCTATACCATAAGTACTGATATTGTCAAATTTTCTAATAATCACAATTTTTGTTCTTAAATTTATATTTTTATCACTATATTTAAATGTATCTTCATTTATATAAGTGGGTATAATATCGTAATTATTAATACTAATATTATTTTCTTTTTCACATCTTTCTTTTGCCCATTTTGTAGCAAAAATAAATTTTACATTATGTTTTTTATTATATCTATTTAATATTTTATCCTTTCTTACGAAAAATGATTTTAATTCGTTGTCAATTTCTTTTAATGGCTTGAAATATTGTCTAGTCAAAATATTGTAATCTTTATATATTAAATCTGTTCCATGCGTAAATATTAATATTTCTGTGTTTGTTGTATCTATCGCATCTAGTATTTGTGCAATTTCTTCTGTAAAAAAATGAATTATTATTTTTTTATATTGTTTTTCTAATAGTTGTTCTCTTAATGTAACATAACTCATTTTCATGATAGGTATACCTTCAAAAGTATATTTTGTGTACATATTCTTTTCATTCAATGACACTACATCAACATTTATACCCTTTTCATAAAATTCTTTTACTCTTGTATGAACAAAGCCAAACAAATATTTATTATTAACACTTGGATATCCTGGAGTTATTAATAGAATATCATTTTTTAAATCTTTAGATATTTCTTTTTCTATTTCATTTTGATATTTAATACTAAATTTATCTATTATATTCTTGGAATTCGGTGAAACTTTTAAAGCGCAGCCTAATAATTTATTGGGTTTTACTATAAAATTTTTCTCGCCAAAAAAAAGTGTTGTTGATACTTTTCCTTTTCTATCAATAAACTTTAGTGATGGTTCATTACCGAATTTATTAATTCCTTTAAAATCAGCATTTATGTATTTGTCTTTTGTATTAAAAAATAATTTTGGAATTATTATGTATTTTGTACTATCCGTATTATTTTCTATGCTACTTTTGTTTATATTATATTTTATCTTAAATTTTCTGCTATTATTAAATAGTATTTGTTTATTCATCTACATCATCTCTAACTTCCCATTTGGCTTTTATAATAATGTTCACAAACTTCTTTTGTTTCTCCAATTTCAATTATTTTGCCATGTTCTAGCCATATAACTCTGTCGCATAATTCTTCTATTGATGGTAATGAGTGTGATACATAAAGTACTGTGGTTCCACCTTTTATCATAGAAAGCATTTTATTTTTACTCTTTTCTTGGAATTTTATATCTCCAACAGATAAAATTTCATCAACTATTAGTATTTCAGGATCGACTATAGTTGCAACAGAAAAAGCTAATTTTGCTGTCATACCTGATGAAAAATTCTTCACTGGAACATCTAGAAAATCTTGTAATTCTGAAAATTCAACTATTTCATCAAACTTACTTTCAAGAAATTCCTTAGAATATCCCATTACTGCTCCATTTAAAAATATATTTTCACGGGCTGTTAATTCATTATCCATTCCAGCTCCAAGTTCTATCATAGGAGATATTGCTCCTCTTGTTTCAACTTTTCCTTCAGTTGGTTTCATAACTCCACTTACTACTTTTAATAAAGTTGATTTTCCTGCTCCGTTAGAACCAATTAAACCAATTACCTCACCTTTTTTAACATTAAAGGATACATTTGTTAAAGCATTAAAATATTCTTTTTTCTTTTTCTTCTTTTTAGGTGTAAAAATTTCAATAAATGTTTGTTTAAAAGTATTATCTTTTTCTATACCTAAATTAAATTTCATAGTAACATCTTTTACTGTAATCATATTTTCCATATAGTTACCTCCTAAGCATAATAGATAAATTTATCTTGTTTCTTTTTGAATAATATACACCCTACTACAAAAAATATAACAGATGATAATATGCAAGCAATCCAACATCCGCCATCTGGCATCTTATTATATAATATTATTTGTCTAGTAAAGTCTATAAATTGATATAATGGATTGAATTTAAATAACACTTGTAATTTTGGACTTATCATGCTTATATCATAGAATAATGGTGTAAAATATTGCCACATTGTTAAGATTATTCCATATATGTAAAAAATATCTCTTAAAAACACTGATATAGTTGATAATATAAATCCTAATCCAACTGTAAATAAAAATAAGCAGGCGTATGAGATTGGTAATAATAAATAATATATATTTATTGTACAATGTGTAGTTGCATCACCTGTAAATAATATAATTAATAATAATGGAATTAATGTTAATAAAAAGTTTATTCCAACAAATAGACATTTAGATAATGGGAATATATATTTTGGAATATATACTTTATTCATTAAATTAAAATTTGCACATACTGATCCCATTGCACTACTAGATGCTTCACTAAAATAGTTAAACATAACTAACCCAGTCATTAAATAAACTAAATAGTTTACACCTTCCATACGCATTTTAAACATTTGACTAAAAACTACTGCCATAACTAACATTTGAAGTAAAGGATATAGCAGACTCCATACTATACCTAATACACTCCTTTTATATTTTACTTTAAAATCTCTTGAAACCATTTGTCCCATAAGAAATGAATATTTTTTAAAGTTATAATAAATATTTTTTAACATACAAATAATCAACTCTTTCTTACTTTATTATACAAAAAAATAAATAAGTAATCAAATTTATCTTTTTTTCTTTACATAATTATGTTAATATTTTATTTTATTTTTTGATAAAAATCTTTCATACATTTTTTATTGTATTCTTCTAAACTAAATTTAAAATCTTTAGAAACTTTACCATTCTTTGCATCCACTATTTTATTGTATATATCTTCTACATTATTTTTTGCTATAAGATAGCTTCCTTTAGGTGCAATTTTTTTTGCAACATCTTTTATACCGCAAACATTGGTTCCTACAAATGGTAAATTAGAATGTAAACTTTCTAATAACACAATCCCGAATCCTTCATAATCACTAGGTAAAACAAATAAATCAGCTTGTTTCATTATTTCTAAAATATTATTTTGTTTTCCTAAGAATTTTAATGTATTAGTTATTTTCAATTCTTTGGCTAACTCAGTTAATTGTTTTTTTAACTCTCCATCTCCAACTATGTAAGTTGTTACATCCATATTATTATCAATTAATTTTTTGTGTACTTCTAATAATTTATCAACTCTTTTTGCACTACATAATCTTCCAACGAATAATATTTTATATTTACCAGTTAATTTAGGATATTTATAATTATTTTTATTTATGTCTACAATATTCCATTGTACTAATACTTTATCTTTATATTTTGGTAACATTTTTATAAAACTATCTTTTACACTGTCACTTACACAAACTATATTATCAAAATATTTATATTTATTTTTAGTAAATACATATCTTAATTTATATATAAATTTATCATCAAATGTACTTAAATCTGTATGCACCCATATTAATTTTTTATTAGCTTTTACATTTTTTATATAATAATCTATAAATGGATAATAACCACTATACGATATTGCTGTATCATACTCTTTATTTGTTTTATAAAAGAATGATACAAAATGGTTTAATAATAAATGATTTATTATTTTACAAAATACATTTTTACTGTTGCATATTCTTTTTAAAAAATTTGTTTTATATGGAGTAATTATATTAACATTGCTAGGTATGTCTTTTATTAACTCTCCATTTGTTTTTAACACTAATAGATCTATTTCATATTTAGAATAGTCTATATGATTTAACAATCCAATTAACGTTTTTTCAATTCCACCAATTTCTAAATTTACAGTTCCTATTAGTATTTTCATTTTCATATTTACTCCTACTTCATTTTTTTATAATAAAGTATAATTTATACATTATTATATTACACATAATTTTTTGTTTTAAACTATAATAGTTTTTGTAATATATATTTTTTCTCCATTTTGGAAAAAAATTTTTTATAATTTCTCTTACATTGTCTATTTTATCATATTTGTTATAATTTAGAAATCTTAAACTTGCATTTCTTAATAAATGATCTATATATATGTATTCAACTTCTTCTTTATAATCATCTAATAATATTTTTTTATTGTTTTCACAAGCATAAAATATATCATCCATTTTTTTATTATAAGTTTTTTTGTTTAATATTGATTCATTTCGAACAACATAGTTATATAAATAATCACTAATAAACTTTATATTATTTGTATATTTTATTAATGAAGGTATAGTTGCTAAATCTTCATAATATATTCCTTCTATAAATTTTATATTGTTGTTTAAAATAAAATCTTTTTTAAATAATTTATTACATGCACTTGGTTTTGAAATTATATATCTTTTTTTTAAATCTTTAATGTCAGATATGAAAGTATCAATTTTATCTATATGATTTTCATATATTGCATTATAGTTAAAAATTATGATATCTTCATTATTTAATATGTTTTTATTTAAAATTTCTAATGTGTTTTTTTCAACATAATCATCGCTATCTACAAAAAGTATATAATCTTTTGTAGCTTTTTTTAGTCCATAATTTCTAGCACTTGATAATCCACCATTCTTTTTTTTATAAGATTTTACTATTTTAGAATATTTTTCTTTATAATTATTTATTATGTTCTGCGATTTGTCTGTTGAACCATCATTAACAATTATTATTTCATAATCTTTGTACGTTTGATTTACTAAACTTTCTAAACATTTATTCAAATATTTTTCCACATTATAAACTGGAACAATTATACTAAAGCTATTCATTATTAAATATCCCTTCCAATTTTGTAATTATTTCTTTATTATATTTTTTAAAATCAAATTTATTATTGTATTTTTCACTAGATTTAATCATTTCCTTCATGGCTAAATATAAATCATTTGAGTTTTTTTCTATTACTATACCATATTTATTATTTATTAAATCTTTAACATCTGAAACATTTGTGGATATTACAGGAATGCTCAGTACAAGTGATTCTAAAACTGTTGTTGGTAATCCTTCAAACTCACTTGATAAAACAAACACATCCCCTAGCAAAAAATATGGATATGGATTTTTTTGATTATCTATAAATTTAATAACATTATTTAATTTTAATTTTTCAACTTGTTTTCTATAGTTTTGTGTATCTTGTCCTTTACCTACAAATATTAGTTGAAAATCTTTATATTCTTTATATAACTTATCTATTGCATTTATTATTCTAGATAATCTTTTATCAAATTCTGTCTGTCTTCCAATATTAATAAATGTAAATTTTTCGGATTTTTTTATGCTTATTTTTTCTTTACTTTTGTCTATGATTGTTTTGTAATCTATTAGATTATAGATTGTGTAGCATTTATTTTTGTCTTGTGGATAAACTTGTAAATATGCACTTTTTGCATCGTTTGATACAAATATATTTTTCTTGAATTTTCTAAAAAATACTCTATTAACAAATTTTTTTACTTTTTTTTCATTTGTTATATTTAAATTTTCATAAGGCTTATAGTTTTCCATGTATGTTAGTAAGTTTGTGTGCATCCATGAAATATTATTTTTTGATGCAATGTATCCTATTATAGCACTTGGTATATAACCTGGTGCATAGCAGACTGAAATATCATATTTGTGATATTTTTTTATTATTATATTTATGAATTTAAATATATTTATAATTTTTTTTAAGATTTTGTTTTTTACTTTAGTTAAATTTAAACTTTCTACTTTTATATTTTCATTTAATGTATCTAAATATATGCCTTCTTTCACTTGTAAAAAAATTGTTATATCATATTTGTTTTCGTCTAAATTATTAACTAAATTTACTAAACATTTTTCTACTCCACCTGTATCTAAATTAAAAGCAGTAAATATTATCTTTTTTTTCATATATGTTCTTCCTTTATATTTTTATTATAATATAATTGTTATCATTTTTAAATAATCATTAAGGTTAATTTTATAAATTGTTTATGATTTTTTTAGTAGATAATGAAATTATTTTTTCTTCATTTCGTAGTATGTGTTACCTAATATTACGTTATCATAATAAAATGATTTCTTTTTTATTTCTTTATTAACATAATTATAATCATATTTTTCTATTAGAGTTTGTTCATTTGAAAATAAATTTGTACCTAATCCTAATTTATTTCCTTCTATTTTTACTCCTAAAGCAGCTAAAGTTGTTGGAAATATATCTAATGAAGTAAACGCTCTATTTTTGTAATTATTTGATGTTGTTTGCGAATTTATAAATGCATTATAAATTGTTCTAGTATAATTATCTTCATTAAAGAAACTATTTTGCATTGTCAAATGATCTCCGGAAATTATTATTGTAGTATTTTTATAAAAATCTTGTTTTTGTATCCACTTAATAAAATTATTTAACATTTCATCTAAACAATAATAAGAATTTGCGTAATCACTATCGAATTTTTTTTTACATTTCTTATCTTGGTAACCATCATAAAAATGCGTATCTGCAGTTAATATAGTAAAGTTAAAAGGTTCTTCATTCTTTGAAATTTTCTTTAATTCTTTTTTTGCAAATGAAAATAATTTTCTATCTTCAAAGCCCCACCATTCATAATAATCTTTATCTATCCATTTGTTATTTCTAGCATAATATAAGTCATATATTTCATAATTTCCATGGTATGTAAAGTAATCTTTTCTACCACCAAATGAAGCATCAGAACCTAATAATAAATAATTTTTATAACTATTATCTTCTAATATATCACCTATACTTGTTGCACCTGGTAAAGATTCCCCATAACCTCTATATTCATTTCCATCTATTACTTTTAAAGGTATTCCAGAAGTTTGTGCTACCATTCCTGCTGCTGTCCATGTTGTTAAACTTAAGTTCTTTGCCCCTCCTAAATTATCTTTGTTGCTAAAATTTATATTATTTAAAGCAATATTTTCTAAATTAGGAATATATGATTTTTCTACATCTCCACCATTTATTGATGATACAGAACTTGTTTCAAGTGATTCCACAAATATATAAATTAAATTTTGTTTTTTTTCTGGAAATGTTATATTAACATCTTTTGGATTTACATAATTATCATCTATTAAAGTAGATTTAGAGTTTTGGAATTCAATATATTCTTTTATGCCTAAGTTTGTATAACAATTATATAAACTTATAAATATTAAAAGTATTGAATAAAATAATAATCTTTTCTTTCTTAAATATAATGCATCTATTAAATAAGTTTTATTTTTTATTTTTATTGTTAATCTATATTTATTTTCTAAATATTTATGATTTAATTTTACTATTATATATAAAATAACAAATGTTATTATAGTTAATACTGATACAAAGATTATTCCTTGCTTTAATGCATTAATACTTGTTCCTTTACTATTAATTATACTATATAGTATTTGTTCAAAAGAAAATCCACTAAAATTCTTATTAATATAAACACTAGTATAAAATATTGTTAGAGCTATTAGGGTTAAAATAATACATATTATATTATTTCTTTTTTATTTTTTCATTTTGATTAATCCTTTCAAGTTTAAAAGAAACATCTTTATTTATGATACTATATAGATAACCTAATAAAATATTTGTTATAATTGAAAATAATATATATTTTATGGAAAAAGCCATATTATTTTCTATAAAATCTGTTAAATTATATTCGAATCTATTTTTTATATATAGTATTATCATTAATACAAAATTTGATATAAGTACTAAAGTTAAATAGTTAAATATTAAATCTTTATTATTTTTGTTTTTTGTTAATACTTCATATATTTTAATTCCTATTATACTTGGCAAAAAATAAACTAATATACTATTCATTATATCAACTTCTTTCTAGCAATATTGTACTAGAAAGAGATTAATAAAGCAATTAAAAACTAGCACTTATTTTTTGCTAGCTTTGTCATGTTTATATAATATATCTGTTTTAAATATAAATATTAAGGATATAAACATTAGCAATGAATATAATCCAAATGCTAAATTTGTTTTTCCAATTGCATAAAGAATTGATACAGCACTGAATAATGCATTTATAAAATAAATTATTAATACTGTTTTTCTTACTGAAGATGTTTTATTTAATAATTGAAAATGTACATGTTCTTTATCTGGCTTTCCAATAGATTCACCTTTTATTAATCTTCTAAGTATTGCTAATAAGGTATCTAGTATTGGTATAAATAGTATTAAAATTGGAATAAGGAATGATGTTAGTGTTGCTGTTTTAAACCCTAATAATGATATTACTGCAACCATAAATCCTAAAAACATACTTCCTGTATCTCCCATAAATATGCTTGCTGGATTAAAATTGTATTTTAAAAATCCTAATGTTGAACCTAACATAATTAAACATAGTATAAATCCTAAACTATCTGTTCTTCCTAGTAATATAGAAATTATAATAATCGTTATAAAATATATTGAACTTGTTCCTGCTGCTAATCCGTCTAAACCATCTATTAAGTTAATGGAATTAATACACGCAACAGTAATGAATAATGATAAAGGATATGCCCAAAGTCCTAGATCTAAATTCATTCCTAAGAAAGACAATTCATTTATATATACTTTGCCATAAAATACTAATATAATTGCAACTAATATTTGCCCCCATAATTTTGTTGTCGCCTTTAACGGCTTTATGTCATCTATTATTCCTAATAAAATAATTAAGAAACTTCCTATTAGAATTGAAATCATTTGAGTTGTTAATGGTGCAAAAAACATATACCCGACTAGAAATGATAAGAATATTGCTAATCCTCCCAGTCTTGGCATAGGTTTTTTATGGACTTTCCTTTTATCTGGAATGTCCATAGCATTTATATGTATAGCAATGTCTTTTATTAATGGCACTAATATTAATGATGATATAAATGTTATTAAAATTATATAAAATATATTTACATTATTTACTACTATATTCATAGTTCACTTCCTCATAATCACTATATCATGATAACTTTTGTTTATCCATACTTTTTATTATTATTTACACTTTTTTAACAATTATTATAAAAAGATAAAACTTATTCTGCCTTATCTTCATCCATCATCTCTTTTACCATATTCATGTAATTATTAGTGAAATCTATTAATATAGCTTGTTTATAATCACTTTCTTCTAGTGCTGACATATATATATCATCGCCATCATGTTCTTCTTCAAAAATTTCATATTCTGTTGTTGGATTACCAGTTGTTTTATCTAATTTTACTGCAAAGAAATATTTTTTATCATCTATGGCAGATTCATCTAATAATGCATATTCTGTATTATCTTCTAATGTAATAATTGTATCTTTTTCCATATAAAATTCCTTTCTATTTATGGTATTTATCTTGTTGGATTTTTCATTTCAATATTGTCTTGACTTAAATCAACTTCATTATTTTTATCTTTATTCATCAGTTTTTGAACTAAATCTTTTAAATAAGCATTTTCTTTTAATATTTCTGCATTTTGTTTTTCTACTTCTTCTTTTATTATTTCTGCGATTTGGTCTTTTGTTAAATTTGTTGTTTCTTTTTTGTTATTTTCAACTGTTTTATCTTCTTCATTATGGTTATTTTCTGATTTATTAGAATATTTCTCACTTATTTGGTCTATTTTTTCTTTTCCATTTGTAATAATTGTAGATCCTTTTTCTTTTATTTTGTCAATTATTGTTGATTTTTCTTTACTATTATCTTTTTTTAAATCACCTTCAGATTCAAGATCTTGCGATTCTTTTTCTTTATTATTTTTTTCAGGTTCTTCTTTTTTATTTGAAATTGATTTTATTTTATCTATTATTTTTTTATAAACCAATCCCGAACCACCTAACAATGTTAAAGCTTCAATAAGTTTAGGAGCAGTTGCTTCGTATAATGCTTGTCCTGCATTATTTAAATATAATCCACTACTAGCAAAATTATATTGACCAAAACCAACTATCTTGGATAGACCTTTATTTATTCCGTGTAGAGTACTGCATATTGCACCTTTTCCTCCTAAAAGTCCCCATAATCCTGAGTTAATAACCATTAGTGATGACAATGTCAAATATGTTGTTCCCAATAATGCTAGTCCTATTGCTATTGCGGCTAATTTGTGTTCTTTAATCCAATTTAAAGCTCTTTTAGCTTTTACTTTTAATCCTTTTTTCTTTTTTACTTTCTTTTCTACTTTAAGATATTTTCTTAATTCTTCCTTCAATTCGTTTGGTAAAGTAGCTATTTTTTCATTTAATTTATTAACTCTATTTTTATATTCTTCACTATTTTTATCAATATTATTTATTTGTTTAATTTCTTCTAAACATTCATAATAAATTTTTATATTATTTTTTCTTTCTTCAAGTTCTTGTTTTCTTTGTTCTAATTCTTTTTTCTTACTAGAATTTTGAAGTCTATTTAATTCATCTTCAATTGCTTTCTTTCTTCCATATAATTCTACTGGAACACCTTTATTTTGATTATAATAGTTATCTTGTTCTATTTCTATTTCTTTATATTTTTCCTCTAATTCTTTTATTCTGTTTTCTTTGTATCTTTCCTCTAGTTCTTTCTTTGTTTGTTTATATTTTATTTTTAGATTTTCAACTATTTTTGTTTGTTCTCTAATTTGATATTCTGCATTTTTTATTACTTCTAATGTATATGTCTTATCTGAATTATTACTTGGATTATTTCTTTCAATTAAATTATCTCTTCTTCTCTTGTATGTTTCTAATGTTTGTTCTTGTTCTTTTATATCTTTTTCTAATTGGTTTAGTATATTTTTTGAAGTTTCATCTAGAATTAATTCTTCATTTTGTTCTAATTCTTCTAGTTTTCTTATTTCTTCTTCTAACTTTTCTGTTTCTTCTTTATATTTCTTTATTGCTGGACCATCTGTTTCGAACGATAATTCTTCTTGTTCAGTTTCTTCAATATTAGTTGAATTTGATTCACTTTCATTTCCTACATTATTTTCAGTAATAATTTCAGTTGTATTTTCAGTTAATTCTTTTTCTTCATCTTTTCTATTTTCATTATTATTTTCATTTTTAATATTTTCTTGTTTTCCTTTAATATCCGCACTTGTTAAACTTACTTCTTTTGCTTTATCTAATAAACGTAAAAAATCTTCTTTTTTTTCTTCATTTATATTTTCATATATTTCATTTAGTACATTTTTTATTTCTGTTGTAGAAAGGTTGAAATTAACTTCTGGCTTAAAAGTTCCAGTAAGATCTTTAATTAAATTATTAAAAATATTATCCATTTCTTCTGTTTCATTTATTAGACTGATAGATGTATTTATTAAATCTGTTAGATATTTTTCTTTATCTACTTCTTTTGATTCAGTTATTTCATTTTCATTACTAACGTAATTAATATAACTGTTATATTTCTTTTTCACACCTTTTATTTTATTATAAATTTCTTCATATCTATGATTCATATAATCTATTTGTACACCACGTTTGTCATCGTTACATAAAAATAAATAATTGTCCAACATTTCTTTTGGGATTAGACCATTTTCATAATCTTTACCTAAATTTACTCCTATTTCTCTTAATTTTTCTGTAAAATTTACCGAAGTACGTTTTTTTGTTCCTTTTAAAGAATCTATTTCATTTAATAATTCATCTAATAATTGATTTGTATTTTTCATATTTAGATACCTCTCTTCTATCATATTTTAACATAATTCTATTGACTAAACAACTCATTATCTTAATTATTTTGTTTGTTTACATTTTTCTACTAGTGTGTCAAATATTTTAGGATATTTATCTTCTATTATAATTTTTTTATTTGTTATAGGATGTATAAATTCAATATAATATGCATGCAAACACATTCTTCTTATAGGATTTTTTTTAGAATTATATTTTTTGTCACCTACTATTGGATGATTAATACTTTCCATATGTACTCTAATTTGATTTTTTCTTCCTGTTAATATTTCAATATCTAACATTGTATATTCTTTGTTATTTTTTATAGGATTATATTTTGTTATTGCTAATTTTCCTGTTTTTTTGTCATTTGTTATATATGTTTTTAAAGTTTTAGTTTCTGCTAAATAATTTTTGATAGTATCTCCTTTAACGACTTTTCCTTCTACTAATGCTATATATTTTCTTTTATATTTATCCCAATTTCTTTGTAATATTCTTTTTGCTTGTTCTGTTTTTGCAAATATTATTATTCCACTTGTATCTTTATCTAATCTATGTACTATAAATATTTTATTAGATTTATGTTGTTTTTTTACATATTCTGATACTTTTCTATATAAAGTATTATTGTGCTCTTTATCAGTACCAATTGTTAAAAGACCACTAGGTTTTGATATAACAATTATTTGTTTATCTTCATATAATATCTTAAGTTTATCCTTTTTTTTCATGTAAATCACCTAATTAATATTATCAAAAATAAAATAGTTTGACAAATCATTGATTATTTTATATAATTATTTTTCGCGCATTTAGAAAGGAGAAGTATTATGTGTTATTTAAAAAAAGAAGGTACGTATGATTTGTATGGAAGTCATGGCTTAGCGTGGCAATATGTAGTAAATAAAATAACAAAAGAATGTAAGCTTTATAATTTTAAATATATAAGAACTCCGATTTTTGAGGATACAGATTTATATCATAATTTAATTGGAACTAACACTGATGTTGTTTCAAAAGAACTTTATAACTTTGTTGATAGAAATAATGATGATATTTCTCTTAGACCAGAGGGTACGACTGGTGTTATAAGAAGTTATTTAGAAAATCAGTTATATAAAGAAAATACTACAACTAAGTTTTATTATTATGGTTCTATGTTTAGACATGAGAAAATAGAAAATGGTAGATATAGAGAGTTTCAACAATTTGGTGTAGAAATGTTTAATAATAATTCTATATATTCTAGTGTAGAAATAATTAGTTTAGCATTTAAAATATTTAAAAGCCTAGGTTTAAGTGATGTTAGAGTTTACATTAATAATTTAGGAAGTTTTGAAAATAAAAAAGATTATGAAAAAGCATTAAAAAAATATTTTAAACCATACATAGATGAATTATGTGATGATTGTAAGAGAAGATATTTAAAAAATCCAATAAGAATATTAGATTGTAAGATAGATAAAAGATCTGATATAGTATTAAATGCTCCTAAAATAGAAGATTATATAAATCATGAATCTAAAAGTAATTTTAATAGAGTTTTAAATATATTAGATAGATTGAAAATAAATTATGTTGTTAATAAAAACTTAGTAAGAGGTTTGAATTATTATACTGATATTGTTTTTGAAATTAAAACTAATATAGAAGGATTAGGAAGTGCAAATACAATATGTGGTGGTGGATGTTATAATAATATTGTTAAAACTGATGAAGGAAATAATATAAATGCTATTGGTTTTGCAATTGGATTAGAGAGATTAATTGATATATTATATAGAAATAACTTATTACAAAATATTGAGAGAATGATCGATTATAATATTTTGTTCGATGATATGTATTTATGTTTAAAATTAAGAGATAAAGGTTTTATATCTGATATAAAATATAATGGAAAAAGTAAATATTTTATAGATAAAAATGATGATGTATATTTAATAAAAGATAACAATAATAAGATTATAGTTGATAATTTAAGTTATGATGAACTTATAGAAAAAACTAGCTTGATTTGATTTGATTTAGCTAGTTTTTTTGTATTTATTATTTAATTCTTTATTCATTAATACTTGTCTATATCCTTTGAAGGCATCGAATATTATTGTTTCTATATCTTCTTTTGTTAATTTTGAATTAGTTGTTGCCATCATGGAGGCTATACCATGTATAATTAACCATGTATTAATATATATTTGTTTTGATGATTCTGGACTTAGTCCTGTTGACTTTATTATCATTTCTGTATATTTTTTTCCATCTTCATTATCTGCCATCTCTAATATATTATTATATTTTGTAAATGATGACATGAACAAAAATTTGAATAGATTCTTTTCTTTTGTGGCAAAATCTATATAGGATAACCCTACTCCAATAAATGGTACTTGATGTTCTTTACCTTTTAATAAATACTTTTTTTGAAGTTCATATACATCGTCATATACTGTTCTTTTTAAATCATCCATGTTCGTGAATAATCTAAATATTGGTTGAGTAGAACATCCTACAACCTTCGCTAAATTTCTTGCTGATAAATTACTATCTCCCTCATCTCTTATTATTTTTATTGATCCTTTTATTAAATCTTCTTTTTTTATTTTTACAGCACTCATATTTAATCTCCCCTTTTAAATAACAAGTGTTATTTACACTTTAATATTACCATAAAATGGTATAATGTCAAGTAATTTTGTTTTATTAGCACTTATACTTGACAAGTGCTAATTATTGAGTATAATATTTATTAGAAATGGAGGAATATTTATGGAACAAAATCCTTATGAAGAAAATTTAAAGAAGCCACTTGAGAAATATGGCCGTGATATTGTTAAACTAGCTATGGATGGTAAGATTGAACCAGTTATAGGTAGAGATGATGAAATACGTAATATTACTAGAGTTTTGTCTAGAAAAACAAAAAATAATCCAGTTTTAATTGGAGAACCTGGTGTTGGTAAAACAGCAATTGTAGAAGGTCTTGCACTTAGAATTGTTAAAGGCGATGTACCTAATAGTTTGAAAAATAAACATGTTTGGGAGCTTGATATGGGTGCTTTAGTTGCTGGTGCTAAATATCGTGGTGAATTTGAAGAAAGATTAAAAGCTGTTTTAAAAGAAATTAAAGATAGTAATGGTGAAATAATTTTATTTATTGATGAAATTCATATGATTGTTGGTGCTGGTGCATTAGAAGGTGCAATGGATGCTGGTAATATGCTTAAACCAATGCTTGCCCGTGGAGAAATTCATTGTATAGGTGCTACAACTTTAAATGAATATAGAAAATATATCGAAAAAGATGGAGCGCTAGAAAGACGTTTTCAAAAGATACAGGTTAATGAACCTACTGTATTAGATACAATTACAATACTACGTGGATTAAAAAATAGATTTGAAGTATTCCATGGTGTAAGTATTAAAGATAAAGCTTTAGTTGCTGCTGCAACATTATCTGATAGATATATAACTAGTAGATTTTTACCTGATAAGGCAATTGATTTAGTTGATGAAGCATGCGCTACTATAAAAGTTCAAATGGAAAGTGTTCCTGTTGAACTTGATACTTTATCTAGAAAAATAATGCAATTAGAAGTTGAAAAACAAGCTTTAAAACACGAAAAAGATGAATTAAGTAAAAATAGAGTTAATGAAATTGATAAAAAACTTGAAGACTTAAAAGTTAGAGAAAAACAACTTAGAAGTGATTGGGAAGAAGAAAAAGTTATCAATGATAATATATCTAAAAAGAAAGAAGAAATAGAACGTAAAACTTATGAGTTAGAGGTTGCTGAAAATAATTATGATTTGGAAACAGTTGCTAAGTTACGCCATGGTGTTATCCCAGAATTGAAACGTGAATTGGAAGAATTGAATAACAATAATAAACGTTCTATATTAAGTGACGTTGTTGATGATGAGTCTATTGCTAAAATCATATCTAAATGGACTAATATTCCAGTTGCTAAACTTGTTGGCGGAGAAAAAGACAAATTAATTCATTTATATGATAATATGAAAAAACGTGTTAAAGGTCAAGATGAAGCTTTGGAACTTGTCAGTGAAGCTATAAAGCGTGCTCGTGCTGGTATTAAAGATCCTAATCGTCCAATAGGTTCATTTATGTTCTTAGGTCCTACTGGTGTAGGTAAAACTGAAGTTGCTAGAACTCTTGCATATGAATTATTTGATGATGAAAAACATATGATAAGAATTGATATGAGTGAATATATGGAAAGTCATAGTGTTTCACGTTTAGTTGGAGCTCCTCCTGGATATGTCGGTTATGATGAGGGTGGTCAATTAACTGAAGCTGTTAGACGTAATCCTTATAGTATAGTTTTATTTGATGAAATAGAGAAAGCTCATAAAGATGTATTTAATATATTACTTCAAATACTTGATG
>CAKOHQ010000021.1 GCA_934085875.1 uncultured Bacilli bacterium
GCATTACAAAGTAAATGCTCTACTTAAATTAATTTTAACATCATAATAATGATGTGTCAATATATTTTTTTTTACGAAAAATGTACAAATATATATTTACAATAAAAATAAAAAAAGTTATACCTTTATTAAGGTAGAAATATCAAAATGAAACAAACGATTATTCAAGGTATACAGTAAATGTTACAACATTAAAAAATGGAAACAAAACAAATGGAAATTTAACTTACCCAATTGGTTTGCTTTCTGTTGATGAGGTCGTATATGCCGGAATAGGTGGAAAAATTTTAAAAAATTCGAATTTTTATTTATATAATTCTACTATAATAACTAAATATTGTTCCTTTTTACTAACACCTTGTGAGTTTGATTCGCTGAGTATCGCTCGTCCTTATTGTTTTGAAAATACAGATGGTAATATAAGTAAAGAAAACACACATAATAGTAGAGGAGAAAGTTTTCGACTTAGTATCAATTTAAAGGCTGATATACTAGTACTGAGTGGAGATGGAACGCAAGAAAATTCATATACATTAAAATTAAAATAGATTGGTTTTTTGAAACTAATTTATTTTTTTGTTGTATATATTTTTTTAAATATATGATAGAATTAAATATAGAATAGAGGTATTGTATGAATATTATTGATATTATTAATAAAAAAAGATTGGGTAAAGAATTAGATTATAAAGAATTAGATTATGCTTTTAATGGATATTTAAATAAATATATCGAAGACTATCAAATGTCTAGTTTATTAATGGCTATTGTAATAAATGGAATGACATTGGATGAAACTATACATTTAACTGATATATTCATTAAAAGTGGTGAAATATATGATTTAAGTAGTGTTAATGATGTCATAATTGACAAACACTCTACTGGTGGTGTTGGAGATTCAACCACATTAGTCGTTGGCCCAATTGTTGCCGCTTGTGGTTGTCATATGGCTAAAATAAGTGGTAAAGGGTTAGGAATAACTGGAGGTACAATAGACAAATTAGAAAGTATTCCAGGTTTCAAAACAAATTTAAATAAAAAAGAATTTATAAATAATTTAAAAAAAGTTGGGTTTGTAGATTCTTCACAAACAAAAAAATTAGTTCCTTTAGATAAAATAATATATAACTTAAGAAATAATAGTGGAACAACTGAATCTTTACCATTAATTGCATCAAGTATAATGTCTAAAAAAATAGCTAGTGGAGCTGATATAATATTAATAGACATAAAAGTTGGAAAAGGTGCTTTAATAAAAACAAAAAAAGATGCAAAAATATTAAGTAGTTGGATGAAAGAAATAGGAAAGATATATAATAAAAAAGTAGTTACATTAATAACAGATATGAATATGCCTTTATCAAATAGTATTGGTAATAAATTAGAAGTAGAAGAAGCTATGAATGTATTAAAAGGTGAAAAATGTAGATTATATGATGTTTCAAAAGAAATAGCTAGTATATTAATATCACTTGCTAAAAATATTACAATACAAGAAGCTCAATATTTAGTTGACGAAGTAATAAATAATAAGAAAGCTTATAATAAATTTATTGAATTTTGTGAAGCACAAGGTGGTAATGTAAAAAAATTAAAAATTAATGCAAATGTAAAAGTTATTAAAAGCCAAAAGAATGGAATATTAAAATCAATAAACGCTCTTAAAATTGGAGAATTATCTGTTAAACTAGGTGCAGGTAAAATAAATGATAAAGAAAATATTGATTATGATGCTGGTATTAAATTATTTAAAGATATTGGAGATACAATAAAAAAAGGTGATATACTTGCTACGCTTTATACTAATAAAAATATTAAAATAAATAAAGAAGATATAAATTGTTTTGAAATACAATAAATGATATAATATATATAATAGAAGGAGTTAAATATATGTTTGGTAAAATTTTAAATATAACTGATAAAAGTATAGAAATAGAAATTAATAATAATGCAAATGTTATACCTAATCTAATGAATTTACACGTAATATTTGAAAGTGAAAATACTAAATTGTTAGGTGAAGTAAGAAATGTTTTAGAAGGAAAAATATATGTAGATTTAAAAGGACAATTTATTGGTGAAAAATTTATACAAGGTACTATAAAAAAACCATCATTAAATAGTAGTATAAGATTAATAAATGATGAGGAATTAAATATAATACTTGGTAATGATAATATTAATAATATTTATATAGGTAAAAGTCCAATATATCCAAATAAAAATATATATGTAAGTATAAATGATTTATTTTCAAATCATTTATCTATATTTGGTAATTCAGGAAGTGGTAAGAGTTGTAGTGTATCAAGAATTATACAAAATATATTTTTAAATAAAAATTTTTTAACTTATAATGCTAATTTATTTTTCTTTGATGCATATGGAGAATATAAAAATGCTTTTAAAGATTTATCTAATATAAATCCTAATTATCAATATAAATTTTTAACTACTAATCCTGTTGATCAAAATGATGGTAGATTAGTTATCCCGATATATTTATTAAGTATAGATGATTTATCTCTTCTATTAGAAGTTGAAAATCATTCTCAAATAACTATAATTGAAAGAATGTATAAATTAGTTAGAATATTTTCTAGAAATGATGATACTGCAAAAAAATTAAAAAATCATTTAATTGCGAAAGCTATTATGAGTATATTATTTTCTAATAAATCAGCTAGTGCTAAAAAATCAGATATATTTAGTATAATTGCTAATACAGGTACAGAAGAATTTAATTTGAAGGCTGAACTTCAAGGTGTTGGATATACTAGAGTATTTAGTGAATGTTTTGGTATTGATAGAAATGGAGAATTTGGAGAATCTGTTTTATTGAATGAATATTTAAATAAATTTATTGATGATAATTTAGAAAGTACAATTACAATTCCTGATCAAGCATATTTTACGTTAAATGATCTAGCAAATGCTTTGAATTTTACTTTAATTGGTGAAGGTTTTCAAGATAATCAAACTATGCAAGATAGTGCAATTATAATGAAGGTTAGACTTAATTCTTTAATAAATAGTAGTAATAATGCTTTCTTTAATGCCAAAGAATATGTTAATTTAGATAATTATATATCTAGTTTAATTATGAATAATAATAAACGTAGTCAAATAATAAATGTTAATTTAGAAGGAATAGATGACAATCTTGCTAAAGTTATAGTTAAGATATTATCTAAAATGTTATTTGATTTTGCTAAATCTAGAACTGATAGAGCAAGTATACCATTTCATTTATTTATAGAAGAAGCACATAGATATGTTGTTAAAGATAATGATGTATTTTTACTTGGATATAATATATTTGAACGTATAGCTAAAGAGGGTAGAAAATATGGGGTTATATTAGATTTAGTTAGTCAAAGACCTGTTGAAATAAGTGATACGGTTGTTTCACAAATGTCTAATTTTCTAATACTTAAAATGACTCATCCAAAAGATTTAGAATATATTGAAAAAATGTTACCAAATATTAGTGGTGATGTAATAGATAAATTAAATTCTTTACAACCAGGTACATTAGTTGCATTTGGTAGTGCTTTTAAAATACCTTTATTAATTAAAATGGATATGCCAGATCCTACACCATATTCATCAAATTGTGATATTGTTAATCGTTGGAGAGGATAATATGAAGAACAAAAAAGGTTTTACAATAATAGAAATAATTGTTTGTATTGCAATTATTTCTGCAATTTCTATTTCATCCATAATAATATTAAAAAATCGTAACGATAATAATATAAATAAAATAAGTAAAAAGATTCTTACATCTGCACAAGTTTATGCTAATATGGAAAAAGATGAAAATGGTTATACATACATGAATAAAATTGCAAAAGGAGCAAAGGGTGTTAAAATACCTTTAATGTCTCTTGTAAATAAAGGATATGTAGAAAAAGATGATGCTGAATACATTTACAAACATGCAAATACAGATAAAGGTGATGGAGATTATTATGTATTATTAGTTGAAGGTACTCAAACAAAACCAGCTGACGGTGACAACTCATATTGCGATGTTGAAGAAATTCAAACTATTGCTTCTTGGATGTCTGAAAATAAACCTGTTTATTTATGTAATAAAGTAAATACTATTAATAATACTCCTAACATTATTGAAGTAAAACAATTTATTACTAATGCTATGTCAGTGTCTTTAGATAAATTTGCTGTTTCTAAAGAATATTATGATGCTGCTTCTAACAAAGATAATTTAACATACGAGGAAAATGGAGTATTCTTATGGTATGATGAACAAAGTAAAGTAAGATATTTTTATTATAGAGGAGCAGTAGAAAATAATTATTTAAAATTTGGCAAAGATAAAAATAATAATGATTTAATATGGCGTATAGTATGGTTAAATGATAATAATCTTATGAAATTAGTTTTAGATGATGCAATACCATTAACTGTTAAAGATATTAATGGTAATAATTATGAATTAAATGTAAATGATTCTTTTATTTCTTTTAATAAATATAAAAATTTTAGTTATAGAAATGGTTTTGATAAATTACAATTATCAAAAACTTTATTAACAGATGATGAAAATTGTAGAAACTCATTAGATAGCGCTAATAGTTGCACATACAAAAAAATATTATCTGATGGTGAAGCAATATATAATTACAGTATAGAAAGTGTTGATGGTAATTTTTTTATAAATCAGCTAACAAATTGGTATAAAAATGATACAAATTTATCTACCTATGAAGAAACTTTATTAAATAACAAAAATTTTTGTTTTAACACTTCTTACAGAAGAATGAATAACTCAGAAGGTAATTATATAAATTATAAGTACTATTATAATGATAGTTTAGCATCATACATGGAAAATTTTTTCTGTAGAAAAGGTGATTATTATAGAGGTTATGATAGCACTGAGATAGTAAATAGTAATTATGATAAATATTATGGCTTTTTAAATTATGGTGATCTAATAAGATCTGGTGTTATTTCTGGTCAAATAAGTAATGGTTCGTATAGCGGAAATTATCTATTAAAAAATAACAAGCCATTTGTATTAAATGAAGAAAAATATTTTAATAATGAACGCATTTATCATAATAGCAATCACGATAATAGTGCTGACAGTATTACAAACTATGTTGATTATTATTATGTTGATTCCGGAATAAATTCTAAAACTTTTATCAAATATATGTACGATGTTAGTAAAAATACTTCAATTACTTTTTCTCCTAGTAATAATGAGGTTACAGAAACATATTCTTTGCAAAGAGATTATACTATATTTAACCAATTATCTATCAGTGCCAATTATATGAAACCAGCTATAATTTTAGATATATCTAATTCTAACTTAAAAGGAAATGGCACAAATGATAAAGATATATATGAACTTGTACAAAAATAAAATTAATAATTTATAAAGAATATTTGTGATTAAATGTTCTTTTTTTCTTGTTTTAATATAAAATATGTTATACTAATATTAGGAGGTATAATATGAAGTCAATGTATATTCACATACCTTTTTGCAAGTCTATTTGTACTTATTGTGATTTTTGTAAACAATTATATAATGAAACTAATATAAATAAATATTTAGATGCTTTAAATGAAGAAATAAAAGATAGGTATAATGGAGAAGAATTAGATACATTATATATTGGTGGAGGTACACCTAGCTCTTTAAATATTATGCAACTAAATAAATTATTTAATATATTAAAACAATTAAAAATTAATAATATTAAAGAATATACTTTTGAATGTAATGTTAATGATATAACAGAAGAATTGATAGATTTATTGATAAAAAATAAAGTTAATAGAATAAGTTTAGGTGTAGAATCATTCAATAAAGAAAAATTAAAGTTTATGGAACGTTTTTCTGATTATAATGATGTTAAGAATAAAATAGACATGATTAGGAATAAAGGTTTATATAATATTAATGTAGATTTAATGTATGCTATACCTAATGAAACTTTAAAAGATTTAAAAGAAGATTTAAATTTAATATTGAAATTAAAACCTACTCATATAAGTACTTATAGTCTTATCTTAGAAGAATATACTAAATTAAGTATAAATAATGTTAAACCTATTGATGAAGAATTAGAATATGAAATGTATAATTATATAGTTAATAAATTAAAAAAGAAAAAATATAAACATTATGAAATTAGTAATTTTTCACTTGAAGGATATGAATCTATACATAATTTGAATTATTGGAATAATGAAGAATATTATGGGTTTGGATTAGGTGCTAGTGGTTATATAGATGGTATAAGATATGAAAATACTAAAAATATAAATAAATATTTTGAATATAATTTTGTAAATAAACAAGAGATAGTTGGGTTAAGGGAAAAAGAAGAAAATGAATTGATGTTAGGTTTTAGAAAGACAAAAGGTATTAGTTTAGAAGAGTTTTATAATAAGTATAATGTTAATATGCAGGATGTATTTCCTATTAAACCACTTTTAAAAAATAAAGACTTGATTTATAAAGATGGATATGTTTTTATAAATCCTACAAAGTTATATGTAATGAATGAAATATTATTAAAATTAATATAGGAGGAAATTATGAAAAATAATAGAATAGAAAAAGAAATTGATATAGAAGTAGTTGCTTCAATTTTAGAAAAAATTGCATTAGGTGGAATATATAATTTAACTAATTTTGCTAGTATGTTAATAGATGAATCTGTTGATTCAATTAATTTGGTAGGAAAATTACCTGAAATAGAAGCTGAATTAAATAGGCAATATCCAAACATTAAAAGATTAATTGGCCCTATTCATGGAGAATTACATGAAGGATATACTGATTTTATAGTTGAGCAATATAGAAAAACATATGGAGATAAAATTACTTTTTTAGTTTATCCAAAAAAAGAAAAAAAATTAAAACCTTTTCATTTTAAATATTAAGAAAAAAATCTTGTATTTTTAAATATATATGATAAAATGTTATTAGAATAAAGGATGTGTTTAAATTGAAAAAAAGTTTTAAATATTTGTTAGTTGGAGTATGTATTAGTACAGTATGTCCATTTGTTTGCAATGCTTCTACTATGACAATTAGTGGTAATGATTCTGGGACTAATGTTGCAAAATATGATTTAATGTATACTGGTTCTGAAGAAGATGATACTACTCTTAGTTTTGATGTTGTAACAAACACTAATTTAAAACCAAAGGTTCAAAAGAATGAAGAAGCTGGAATAATAGGTGAATGTAATGATAGTGGAAGTTGCTTTTTCAAACTACCAGCAAATTATACTGCTGGTAAAGAAATAAAGATAGCTACTATCGAACTTACTAATACAACTACTGAAGAAATTTCACCAACAATAACTGTAAATATGAATGGAGAAAAGAAAGCAGATCGAAGTAATTTTAAATTATCACCAGGTCAAACCGCTAAACCAAAAAGCAATAATGCAAATTTAACAAACCTTGCATTATCAGTTGGTAATTTGGATAAGACATTCGATAAAAATATATATGAATATACTATTACTGGCATAAAGGATACTATTAATTCAGTTACAATTAATCCAACTTGTGATAATTGTGAAATAAAAATGACTTGTCCTGATGGTGGATGTAGTATATCAAATACAAAAAGAATCTCATTACAATCTGGTGCAAATTTAGTACATATAAATGTTACTAGTGAAGATGGAACAGCTAATAAAACTTATAAATTAAATATATATAGAGGTGAAGTTACAACTAGTTCTGCATATTTACAAAATCTAACTATTAAAGATGTTGTTTTAACTCCTACATTTAATTCTATGACAAATGATTACTCTGGTTTATTAGATAAAGATTTAAAAGAGTTAGATATAACTACTATCACTGAAGATCCAACAGCTAATGTAGAAATAAAAGGTAATAAAGATTTAAAGGATGGAGAAAATGTAATTACTATAACTGTTACAAGTAGTGATGGAGAAAATAAACAAGTTTACACAATAAAAATAACTAAAGATATTAAAAAAGAAGATAAGAGTAAAAATGTCACAAAGGTAGTTAAAAAGAAAAAGAATAATACATGGTTAATTATATTATTATCTGTATTAGGTTTAGGAATAATAGTTGGTGTTTTCTTATTAATATTTAAAAAGAAAAAGAATAAAAAAGATAAGAATGATAAAAATAATAAGAATAATAATAAATCTAATGAAAAACAAACCAATAATAATGATGATAAAAATGAATTAGATATGTTAGAAGAAAGTAAATATAATGTATATGGTGATGAAATTAATACTGATGATTTATTAGATGATATGGAAGAATCTGATATTGAAAAAGAAAATACAGATACATTAAGAATATTAGAAGAAACTAAACGTCAAATGAGAGAAGAACCTAAACAAGATGTTGATGATGCTTTAGATGATTTAATGAAAACCAAAAAATTAGAACTTGGAGATTTAGACTTTTAATTAATACACCTGAATATAATTATTTAGGTGGTTTTTTATGCATTTAATAGCTCATAGAGGGTTAACTAATGAAAATATATGTGAGAATACATTATTAGCGTTTAAATATGCTTTAAATAATGGATATGAAGGTATAGAACTAGATATTAGAAAAACGAAAGATAATGTTATTGTAGTTTTACATGATAAATATATTAATAGAACAAGTAATGGTAATGGTAATATTAATAAAATAAAGTATAAAGACGTATTAAAATATAATTTTGGTACAAAAACAAATAAAAGTAAAATACCAACTTTAAAAGAAGTTATAAAGAATATTAATAATACCAATATATTTATAGAGTTAAAAGAAAGTATTAATAAAGAAGAATTAAATAATATTCTAAAAGTAAATAATACTAATAAATATTATTTAATGAGCTTTAATAAAGAATATATAGATAATTTAATAGGAATAAAATATAATTTAGGATTAATAAACTACGTCTTTAATAGCTTTATTGATTACACCAATTATGACTTTGTACTTATTTTAGAAGATTTATTTAATATAAATATATATGATTATTTTAAAAAACTTAATTTAGAAGTTATTATTTATAATACTAGAAATAATATAAGTTTAAAAAATAAAGAAATATTTAATGATATAAAATACATCGTTTAATGTTATATACAATCTTTTATTAAAAAAATGTCAAAAAAAGTTACATAATTGTTGCACCTTACCTTTTTTCTTGCTATAATAAACTAGGAAATGAAGGGAGGGAAAGTTAAATGACTAAAGTAGAAGTAAAAAATGGTAACGTTGATAATGCATTAAAAAGATTTAAAATTAAAGTTGCTAAAAGCGGAGTCCCTTCTGAACTAAAGAAACATAAAGAATATAAAAAACCAGGAGTAAAAAGACGTGAAGCAAAAAAAGAAATGATTAAAAATTCACGTAAAAGAAATAAAAAGAATAGATAAATAATAAAGTGGTTATAATAAATATAAGCACTTTTTATATAAAAATAAAGAGGAATATTAAGTTTTAAACAATAAAAAAAGATTTAATTAATTCAATGAAAGAACAAGATAAATTTAAATTATCTGTACTTCGTATGTTAAAAAGTGCATTACAAAAAGATGAAATTAATAAAAAAAGAGAATTAACGGACGACGAAGTACTAAATGTTATTAAAAAAGAAGTTAAAGTTAGAAATGCATCTTTAGAAGAATATATTGAATATAATAGATATGATTTAGCTGATAACTTAAAAAAAGAAATAGAGATATTAAAATCTTATTTACCAGAAGAATTATCTCATGAAGAACTATTAAAGATAATTGATGAACAATTTAATATTATTAATCCTACAAGTATGAAAGATATGGGTAAAGTTATTAAAGCAGTATCAAGTATAGTTGGAACACGTGCTGATATGGGTGAAGTTAGTAAGAATATAAAAGAAAAAATAAGTAATTTATAAAATAAAAAAGGTGAAGTATGAAAAAAAGTGAGTTTATAGAAATATTAAGAGATTTTGAAATTAATAGAGCTAGTACAATATTTTTAGATAATAAAGAATATTATGAATGGTATGATACAAATATATATTTTGATGGTGGAAATGCTGAAATATTGAACAAATATAATAATAGAACTTTTAAAATAAAAGAGTTAAAATTATTTAGAAGATATATTGAAGAATCTAGAATGTATTATTTAAAACAAGAAAGTATAAATAATAAAAGTTATATTAAATGATATAATTAATATCAATAATATAACTTTTTTATCTAATAAAATAAATTAATAAACTAGCTACCATACTACCTACCATAGCTAATAACATGATCCATACTAATATTTTAGCAGCTATATTTTTATTCTTTTTCTTTTTAGTCATTTTTTCACCTCAACATAATAATTATACTAAATTATGAATAATAAATAAAGTGTTTTAATAATATTTAATGGGTGACGATATGAAATATATTAGTGTTAGTTATAAGAAATATAGTAAGTTATATAATTTAATATTATTAAGTATATCAATAAGCATTACATTAGGATTAGTATTATCATTTTGTCTAGATAAAAATTTAATTAATGATATATATAATTATTTTTTAGATCATGTAAACAATTATAATTTAAATACATTTAGTAATATAATATATCCAATAATTATATATATTGGTATATTTATATTATCTTTAACTTTAATAGGAAGTTTTATTCCTTTATTAGTTATATCTATTGAAAATATTAGTATAGGATTAATACTTGGTATAATACTAAGAATAAAATATTTAAAAGGATTATTATTTGGTACAGTATATTTTATAATTACAAAACTATTATATATTATATTATTATTTTATATTGCTATAAATATTTATAAGTTTATAAGAAGTTTTATAGACAATATAAAAACTAAACAAGATATAAGTTTATATAATTTATACTCTAGAATTATTTTAAAAATTTTATTTTGTATATTAGTTATTACTATATATAATATATTATTAATGTTTGTTGCTCCCTATATATTTAATTTTCTTAAAATTCTTTTATAATATATAATTTACAAAAATATAAAAATTTAGTACAATATCTTTGGTGATTTGTATGTCAAAAGTAGTAATTGGAATGAGTGGGGGAGTTGATTCATCTGTTGCGGCTTACCTACTAAAACAAGACGGATATGAAGTTATTGGGTTATTTATGCGTAATTGGGATAGTATGATTAATAATGACATTAACGGTAATCCTACAATAAATAATAATATTTGTCCTCAAGAACAAGATTATAATGATGCTTTAGAAGTTTGTAATAAATTAGGAATTGAATTGCATAGAATAGATTTTATTAAAGAATATTGGGATAATGTTTTTACATACTTCTTAAATGAATTAAAACTTGGTAGAACTCCAAATCCTGATTTAATGTGTAATAAATATATAAAATTCGACTTATTTATTAAAGAAGCTAAAAGATTAGGAGCTGATTATATTGCAACTGGACATTATGCTAAAATAGAAGGTAATAAACTTTTAAGAGCCAAAGATCTAAATAAGGATCAAACATATTTTTTAGCACAAGTAAGTGCTAATCAACTAAAAGATGTTATTTTTCCTTTAGGCGAAATAACTAAACCAGAGGTTCGTTTAATTGCTGAACAAATAGGCCTTATAACAGCAAAGAAAAAAGATTCTACTGGTATATGTTTTATAGGAGAGAGAAATTATCAAAAATTTATACAAAATTATTTGAAACCTAATCCTGGAGATATAATAGACGTTAATACAAAACAAATTATTGGACAACACACTGGATTAATGAATTATACAATTGGTCAAAGAAGAAACGTTGGAATAAGTGGCAATCCAGAAAAACATTTTGTTGTTGGTAAAGATGTTAAGAATAATATTTTGTATGTTGCTTTCGGTGATGATCCTGATACATTATATAGTGATTCATGCATAATAGATAATATTAATTTTATTTCTTCAGAACATCCTACTTTTTGTACAGCTAAATTTAGATATAGAGGTCCAGATTATGAGGTATCTTTAGAATATTTAGAAAACGATGAAATATTAGTTAAGTACCCAGAAAAAGTTGCCGCTGTTACTCCTGGACAAGCCTGTGTATTATATTTAGGTAGAGAATGTTTAGGAAGTGGCATTATTAAAGAAGTTAGACGTAATAACGAAAAATTATGGTATTTATAACAAAATTTCAAAAGATAAATAATATCTTTTTTTCTTTACTTTTACTTGACAATTAAGTGTATAGTAAGCTACAATAAATATGTAAATAAGGAGAGTAGGGAACAATGAAAGAAATTAAAGACTTATTAAATAATTTAGGAATATCCAAAGTTAAATTAGCTAAATATTTAGGTGTATCTAGACAAATGGTATATAATTATCTTGAACTAGATAGTATAGATAAATGGCCAAAAGACAAAAGAATACTTTTATATAAATTATTAAATATTGAAGATGGTACTGAAGAAAGTTTAAATAGTATTAAAGTAAATACAGATTATATGGAAGATGTAGAAAATAAATTAAATTGTATTAATAGACATACAATCGATTTTATTGATACTAAAGGTTTAGATAAAAAAACTGCAACTTTATTATCTGACTTTACATTCTTATTAAAAGAAAAATTAACTGAATCTAATGATAAAGAAAATTATTATGTTGTTAAATATTTATATAATCTTTTACAAGCGGTTGACAATGTAGAAGAATTTAAATATTTACTAGGATATGTTAGTAAATCAGCTGGCTTTTCAAAACCTAATGAATTTGCTTTTGATGAAGACAAACAATTTATGTTTGAAGGAATAATCCACTCTGCTTTCACTCTTTATAATAGTGGGGGAGCTTCTAAAAGCAAAGTTATAGTTTCGCGTGAAAGATTTGTTCAAGATATTGAAGCTAGAAATGAAGAAAAATTATCAAGAACACAACAATTGAATACTGTTAGAATACAAGCTTTAAGAGAACTAGGATATAATGAAATAAACGCATCAAATGCTGCTGAAGTTTTTGAAAAAATTGCTGAAATACAATCAAGAAGCGTGTAGTTCTTATAAATTAATAACAAAATATAAAACTTCATATAATATATATTATGTTAACTTCTATATTTTTGATAAAAAGATGATTAGTTGATAATCTATAAATATTATTGTTATAAGATTAATTTATTTACTCTATAAACAAATGAAGATATTTATTAAATTTATGTAAAAAAACAATACTTAATTTACCTATCCAATTATGTATTGTTTTTTTACACGAATAACAAACTTATTATAAAAAATACTATACCTATTAAAAATCCAATATAAATATATTTATTATTTTT
Organism: uncultured Bacilli bacterium; assembly: GCA_934085875.1. Lineage (GTDB taxonomy): Bacteria > Bacillota_I > Bacilli_A > RF39 > UBA660 > UMGS1124. The sequence continues at coordinate 13,349 of CAKOHQ010000021.1, forward strand.
ATTTGAATATTTAATTGATTCTTTTAATATATCATTTATTGCTAAACTTATCATAATACCAGCAACTAAAATAAATATTATATTTAATATTGTATTATTTATATATTTATATAAAAACAAATAACATAATATAGCTCCTAATGGTTCTGATAGTCCACTAATAAGTGTTGTTTTTATTGCCTTCCCTACTTTTTTAGTAGAGTAGTAGATAGGAACTCCAATGCATATACCTTCTGGAATATTATGTAATGTTATAGAAGTAGCTACTTTTAAACCTATTTTTAAATCATTTGTACTAGTTAGAAATGTAATTATACCTTCTGGAATATTATGAAGCATTAAAACTACTGCACTTATTATACCTAATTTATATAAACTACTCCCCTTCTCTTCTAGCCTATTAATTATTTTGTTAGAGAACTTAATTAGCGCTATACCGATAATAAATACTAGTATAGATATAAATAACCCATAAAATTTATATTTTAAAACTAAATAAAAGAATGAGTTAGGTATTAAATCAAATATACTTATAAGTATCATTACAATTGCACTAAAACTTAAACTTATACTTAAAAATCTATTTATATTTTTTACTTTCATAAATATAAATAAACAACCTAACATTGTAGATAATCCTGCTATTGTACTAATTAAAAAAGCATATAAAAAATTGTTCATATATTATCACAATTAATTATATGCACAAAACTTTATTAATATTTACTATTATATATTTTACGATTATAAAGTTTATAATTCAATTTCATTTCTTTTATACTATCTATTTTATTATCAAAAAAATTTTCTAAATAATCTTTTTTACTGATAATTATATTAATAATATTATCTATCTCATTTATATAATTTATATTATCTAGTGGAATAGATAATAATCTAAATATTAATGAAGCTATTACTCTACAATTATGTTTATATGCTGTTATAAAATCAGGAGCATTTAATCCATATTGACTTGTATCAATTATATTAATAGATGTATCACTATTATTGAATAATATGTTAGCATCATGTAAATCGTATATAGATACGTTATTATCAGATATAATAACAATATCATCTCTTAATTTTTTTAAAGCTTCTATTAAAGCTTCTATTTCCAAAGAATAATCTAATGAATTAAATTTAGTACCTTTTTTAAAATTCATTTTATAACCCTTTAATTTACTATTAATATAAACTTCTTCTGTTGGAAATGCAAAATGATCAGTATCAATTTCTTTAAAACTATTTATTCTTTTTAAATTGTCTTCATCAAGACTTCCCCAGAATATTTTTAACAGTTCATTTTTATTATATTCATATATTATTGCTTCTGTTCCAAAACCTATTTTTTTATAATTTTTATTTATATCTGAATGTTTTTTAAATTCCATATTTTTTCCTTTCTAAACCAATAATTACCATTATATTTATATAAGAGAGTAACATAATAATAGTGGGAGGTAAATAAAATGGCAAAAAATAATGCTAGAAATAAAGCTAGAGAAACTGAAAAATGTTCAAGTTGTAAAAATAACGAAAGAGCTAGAAATAATGCTAGATGTTCAAAAAATAACTCTCGTTAATTAACTCTAGTTTAATCCTAAAGAACTATTTATTTTTATAATAGTTCTTTTATTTTGTTTAGCTAATTATAAATATTTGTTAGTGTCGAACAAAATATATTTCCCCTCACTAGCAGTATTTATGATAACACATATTATCAAAATATCAAGAAAAAAATGATTAGTTTCTTGGAAAATATTCCATATAATCATTTTTTAATTTTTGATTAGTTAAATGTGTATATATTTGAGTAGTACCGATACTTTCATGCCCTAAAAATTCTTGTATTATTCTTAAATCAGCACCATTTTCTAACATATGAGTTGCTATACTATGTCTTAATGTATGAGGGGATACATCTTTTTTAATTCCTGCTTCTTGAGTCCTTTTCTTTATCATTTTAAACACGCCTTGTCTTGTCATTTTCTTTCCATGATTATTCAAATACACATAATTATTTTGCTCTGTTTTAACTAATTTGTGTCTAAAACCTTTTACATATATTTTTAAATATTTTATAGCCATATCATTAATAGGAACTATTCTTTCTTTACTACCCTTTCCCATTATTCTAACAATACAATCATTTAAATCTATATTTTTAAATTCAAGATTTATAAGTTCACTTATTCTTAAACCCGTTGCATATAAAAGTTCTAACAATGATTTGTTTCTAGCACTAAAGGCATCTGTTATTTCTATATTTAATAATTTATCTACTTCCTCCACTGTTAAATAAGTAGGTAAATGTTTAGAAAGTTTAGGTGTATCTACTTTATCTATTGGATTTATATTTGTTTTACCTATTTTAATATAATAATTATAAAAAGTTTTATATGCGCTTAAATAATTTGAAATGCTACTTGATTCTAAATTTAAACTTGAAATAAATTTTTCTATTTCATTGCTGCTTAATTTTAATATATCTTTATTTATTTCATTATTTAAATGATTTAATGCGTTCAAATATGTATCAATAGTATTTTTAGAATAATTTAAATCCATCTCTAAATATAATAAAAAATCATTTATATATTCATCATTCATAATATCATCTACTTTTCTTAATACATTAAAATTATAACAAATCAAAATATTTAAAACAAGAATTAACTATCATTATTAAGTTCATTAAGCATTTGTTCTTTTATTTTATCAATGTCAGTAAAAAATGGATTTATTCCACGTTTCTTCAATTTAAGTAATTTTTTAAAATTATGTAAAATTTTATTCTTTAGCGATGTACCAACTTTTGCTGGTACACCATTATATAAATGAACGTGATCTATATATTTTTCTAGTGTAGGAAATGCATTTTGAAAAAGTATAACTGATTCTTTTTTTAAAATTTTTCTTATAAAAATAGTATTACAAAATCCATATTTTTTAATTTTTTTATCAATAATTTTTTTATATTTTTCTACTTTACTACTTAATGGTATGAACCATAATATATCATTATCTTTAATTGTAAAATAAGTAGGTCTTTTTTTCCCACGCTCATGATTAGTCATCAAGTTTTCATCATTTACAATATCAAAAAATTCATCTTTAATATGATATAGATATCCAGTATGTATTTGCACTTTCTTTATCTCCCGCGAAAATTTTATCATAAAATAAAAGAAAACTCTACCAAAAAGATAAAGTTTTCAAAAAATTTTCCTTCAGGATAATTTATTACTCGCACCACCCGTAAGCGAGAAACATCGACGTCCAGGATCATTTATTACTCGCACCACCCGTAAGCGAGAAACATTTACTAATGCAATACTAATATACAATACTTATTTATATTTGTCAAGTATTATACTTACTAATATTATATACAAAATTTAATATAACTTTACAATAAATTTTAATAAATAAATGACTTTTAACAATAAAGCTGATAAAATAATATATAGAAAGTGTGATAATATGGAATTACTTGCTAATAAAATTAGACCTAAAAAATTATGTGATGTTATAGGACAGGATCACTTAATTGGTGAAAATAAAATAATATATAATTTAATAAAAAATAAAAAAATGTTTTCTTGTATATTTTATGGTACACCAGGTAGAGGAAAATCAACACTTGCAAATGTTATAGTAAATGAATTAGGTGTTAATTATAGATTTTTAAACGCTACAACAAGTAAAATACAAGATTTTAACATTGTAATCGAAGAAGCAAAAATGAATGGAGAAATGGTAGTTATTATTGATGAAATTCATCGTATGAATAAAGATAAACAAGATATATTACTACCCTATTTAGAAACTGGTTTGATAATTTTAATTGGGTTAACTACATCTAATCCATATCATAAAATAAATCCAGCAATTAGAAGTAGATGTCAAATATTTGAACTTCACGAATTATCAAATAATGATATAGTTAAAGGGTTAAAAAAAGCATGTAAAAGTTTAGAAGACATTAAAATAGATGATGATACATTAAATGTTATCGCAAATAATTCTGGAGGAGATTTTAGAGCAGCATTAAATCATTTGGAACTTGCATATTATGGGTCTAGTGATAAAACAATTACAATAGATACTTTAAAAAATATAAATTCAAAGCCGATTATATTTGCTGATAAAAATGAAGATGGACATTATGATTTACTAAGTGCTTTTCAAAAAAGTATACGCGGTAGTGATATTGATGCTTCTTTGTATTATTTAGGAAGATTAATTGAAATTGGTGATCTTGATAGTATTTATAGAAGAATGAGTGTTATAGCTTATGAAGATATTGGACTTGCAAATCCAGGAATGGGGCCTAAAGTAATCGCTGCAATAAGTGCAAGTGAATTAGTAGGACTACCTGAGGCTAGAATACCACTTTCCGTTGTAGTTAGTGAACTTGCTTTATCACCAAAAAGCAATAGCGCTCACGTTGCACTTGACAATGCTTTAAATGATATAAGAAAAGGAAATACTGGTAATGTACCAAATCATATAAAAACTAATTCAAAAGATTATAAATATCCACACGATTACCCTAAATATTGGGTTAAGCAACAATATCTACCAGATAATATTAAGAATAGAAAATATTATAAACCAAGGATAAATAATTATGAAAATAATTTAAATAAAATAAATAATGAAATGAGGAATGAAACAAAATGAAAAAAATTGCAATGATAGGAACAGGGGCATATGGTTTAGGAGTTAGTATATCACTGCTTAAAAAAAATGAAAGCGTAAGTATGTGGGTAGAAAATGAAGATAAAGCAAAGTTTTTAAATAATAATAAAAAACATGCCAATATATTACCTAACATAGAAATACCAACAAATATAACATTTAGCAATGATTTAAATGAAGTTATAAAAGGAACAAATATAGTTTTTATAGCAGTTGCTGCAAAATATATAGATAATATTGCAAAAGAATTATCAAAACTTAATATAAAAAATAAACACTTTTGTATATTAAGTAAAGGTATAGAACAAAATACATGTAAATTTGTTACAGATGTATTTAAAAAGTATATAAAAACTAAAAATTTATCAGTCATATCAGGCCCATCATTTGCAATAGATATGGCTCATAATGAACCAGTAGGTTTATCTATTGCAAGTAAAAACATTAAAACTATAAAAGAAATAAAAAAAGTTTTATCAAGTGATACAGTAAAATTAAGAACATCAAATGATATAATTGGTGTAGAATTATGTGGAAGTGTCAAAAATGTAATAGCTATTGCATCTGGTATACTAGAAGGATTAGGATATAATGAATCTACTAGAAGTTTTTTAATTACAGAATCACTTCATGACATAAAATCACTAATATATGGATTAGGTGGTAAAAAGAAAACAATACTTTCTTTTGCAGGAGTTGGTGATTTACTATTAACGGCAACTAGTACAAAATCAAGAAACTATACTTATGGAATACTTATAGGAAAAAAGAATTATACAATGGCTGATGATTATTTAAATAATAATACAGTAGAAGGATACTATACTTTAAAATCCATTTACACTCTTATAAAAAGAAAAAAAATAGATATACCAATCATAAAATTAATATATGAGATAATAATAAATAAAAAAGAACCTGATACATTATCAGAATTCTTAATCAAGAAAGATTAATTCTTTCTTATTTTTTTTCTAACATAGCTATACTATAATTGCTAAAATCTAAATTTAATATAATATCTTTATAAGTATCAAATAGAATATTTTCTATATCTTTTATAGTATCTAGCCCATCATATTTAAAAGATACTATATTTTCTATTAAAGGATCAATAGTTCTATAAATATCATCACTTCTAGTTATTAAATCTATAATATAATTTCTTTTACATAAATTAAAATATTCTTCGTCAAATATAAATTTCTTATTTTTAAAATAATCTATTATAATATCATTAAATAAATTCATTTTTTTAGTATTTGCTTCCACTCTTATAACATGATAACCTTCAACTAAATTACAAGAATAATTAATATTACCAATTATAATATTTCTATTAACTAAATTTGTATTTAAAGTACTTGTAACACCAAAATTATTCTTTAAAAAATAATATAGATATGTATCTAACATTAATTTATCATAAGGTAGCATATTTAATGTATCTATCTTAAAAGTTATTATACTTTTTTCTAAATTAATATCTTCTATTATTTTTACTTTCTTTTTATTAACTTCTTTTTTATGTGATACTTTAACTTTTTCTATTTTTAAATCTTTAAATTCAATATCATTATAAACTTCTTTAATTACATTAATAATATTATCTTTATTAAATCTTCCACCTATAACTATAATTTCATTATCTGGTCTATAAAAAGAATTAAAAGCCAATTCTATATCTTTCTTTTTAATGCTTTCGATATCAGATAAATCACCCAATATACTTTTAAAATTTTTAGTATCTAATATAGCACTAATACTTGCATTATATATACTACTCGTATCTTTACTATCTAAACTTCTTCTTTTTTCTTCAAGTATTGGACCTCTTATATTATTTATTACTTCTTTATTAATTATAGGACTATGAATACCACTTAATAATATACCTAGATTATTTTCTACATCTTCTACACAATCAATATAAAATTGTGTTCTATCTATGCTTGTAAAACCATTGCTCCCTACTCCTCTCATTCCAAATATTCTCATCAAATCACCATACGCACTACTTTCAAGTACTAAATGTTCTAAGAAATGAGCAGTACCACTTTTTATAGTATGCTTCTTATCATTAATTTTTACCTCATTATCTTTACCACCAAAATTAACTATCAAATTTATATAAGTAGTATGTTTGTTATCATCAGGTAATAAATATATTTTTAACCCATTGTCTAACTCTAATTTTTCTAGCATTAAATATCACCTTCTAACACATAAAGAACTTTTAAATTCAATCTACTAACAAACTCTTTTAGATCATTACAAGTAATGTTTTTTAATATGTTAATTTCTTCATCAGTAGTTAAATCAGTATTATAATATTTGTTAATTATATCACTAGTATTTATATAAAAATTATCTAATTCTCTTTCTTTACTAAGTTCCATTCTTTTTAATATATAACTAATATTTTTTTCATACTTTTCTATATTTTTTAAATCTTCTATTATTCCATTAATAATTAATTTAGCATAATTAATATTAGTTTTATTAGTAACAGCTTTTATAAACAATAATCCATTTTTAAGCATAACATTGCTACTTGTATTGTATACTAAATTACTATCCTTACGTAATGCATTCATTAATAAACTACTACTACTAGAATTAAGAAGTAAGTTAATCATATATAATTTATAAAAATCTTCTTTTTTATAGTCTTTAACATTATATACCATATATATTATACTTTGATAAAATTTACTAGTATCATATTTTTCTATTAAATTATTATCTTTATAATAATTATCATATTCTGTTATAACTTTATATTCTTTTAAATTTAATTTATCCATATAATTATTTATTATATTTGAAACT
>CAKOHQ010000022.1 GCA_934085875.1 uncultured Bacilli bacterium
TGATAATGTAGCATACATAAAAGGAAGTTTTGATTCTATAATTAGTAGATGTAGTAAATATTTATTAGATGATAATGTTTATGAATTAGATGAAACTTATAAAAAACAATTAGCTAATATAGAAAAACAAGAATCTTCTAAAGCGTTACGATTAATTGCATTTGCATATAAAGATAGTAATATTGATAGTCCAGAAGAAAACATGATATTCATTGGATTAATGGGAATGATGGATCCTCCAAGAGATAAAGTTAGAGATGCAATAATACTTTGTGAAAAAAGTGGTATTAGACCAATAATGATTACTGGAGATTCTATAAATACTGCTATTGCTGTTGCAAAAGATGTTAATATCATTGACGACTCTAGCAAAACTATTGAGGGAAAATATATAGATAAAATGTCTGATGAAGAAATGGATAAATATATTCTTAATTATCAAGTTTTTGCAAGAATATCACCAAATACAAAAATGAGAATAGTTGAAACATTACAAAAAAAAGGCTATGTAGTTGCAATGACAGGAGATGGTGTTAATGATGCTCCATCAATACAAAAAGCAGATATAGGAATCGGAATGGGAATTACTGGAACAGAAGTTGTAAAAAAAGTTGCAGACTGTATACTAGTTGATGACAGTTTTAATACAATTGTTGAAGGTGTAAGTGAAGGAAGAAGAATAACATCTAATATCAAAAAAGTCGTACTTTATTTGTTAGCAGGAAATATAATAGAAGTTATTTTAGTATTTGTTTCATTATTATTAAACATGGAATTTTTTACAACACTACAACTTTTATGGATTAATTTAGTGACAGATAGTATACCAGCCATTTCACTTGCTTTTGAAAAGAATATGGATGGATTAATGGACAATACACCAGATAATAAATATAACCAAAGTTTCTTTACTCCATTCCTAAACGCAAAAATAATTATTACATCAGTTATAAAATCTATTATAATGATATTATTTACTATTGTTATATCTAAAAGCGTTGGAATACAAACTGCAACATCATTATTATTCATTTACCTAATTTGTAATGAATTATTATTTGCATATAGTTGTAGAAATCCCAAAAAGAGTATTTTGAATAAACATATTTTTGATAATAAAACATTAAATTTAAGTTTTATTTCATTAATAATATTACAAATTTTGTTATTTGCCTCTCCGCTTGGTAAATATTTTATAGCAGGCAATATTAATATTAAACTAATATTATTGACAATTATAATTACAATAGTATCATTTATATTAGAAGAATTATTTAAACCAATATTTACAAAATTATTTAAGGATTACAGATAGGGGGAAAAGATATTTATGAAAATAAGAAGTAAAATATTATTAATTTCTGTTATTGCTTTTGTATTGGGAGGATTTGTGGTGACTATTACTTATGAATTCTTAGATGTAAATTTTAATGAAAAAACATATTATGCTAAATCTGATAACATAGATGGAAGTATTGATAAAATAAGTATAGATAATTATATTAATATTGATTTATCAGGCAATATTTCAAATTATTGTATGAAAACAACTAGAACAAAACCTAATGGTTCTTCATTATGCTGGACAAGAGTAAATTCAAATAATCTAAAACTAAGTTATATAAAAGGTAAAGTATATTATATTTGGATTATGGATAACGATGGTAATATTTCAAGTGAATATCAAAAAGTAGTTTCGTAGGTGATGAAATGAAAGTGGAAGAATATATAAGTGTAGCAAAAAGATATTGTAAAGAAAATATAAATGAAAATATTGTATTGTTAGAACCTATATTTAGAGTAGAAAATAATAAAATATATTTTTCGTATATGATTACTAATTTTGTAGATGATAATGAATTAGAAATTATTAGACCTACACATTATTTATTGCAAAATATAGTAAATGGATGTGTTGAAAAATTATATAAATGTGACGAGCATGACTTTACAACTAATAATATAATACCTAAAAATAAAATATATAAGAATCTAGGTAGCAGTAAATTATATGATATTGAAAATTATATAATGAAGAGTTTAAATAAATGGGCCCATTCTATAAAAGATGAAGTTAATAATAAATTTGTTGATGATCTATATAATAGTAAGATTATGATTCTAAATAACAATTTAATTTCATCAAAAGAATATATTAATTATAATTTTAGTACTCTTATAAAAGAATTAGAAAATAATTTATATAATTACTTTGAAAATGATATAAATAACGGAGTTGAAAATTATAAAAATCATTTATTTAACTTGGTAAAACAAAATTATCAAAATGATAATATAGATTATAAGGTAATAAAAGAATACATTAAATTGATAAAATTTCTTTATCCAGATTTTATAGAATTAATTAATGCATTTTCTAATATTAAGGATATTACGGATGAAATATACGATAATAAATTAAAAGATAGTATAATAGATAAAGATGAAATACTTAAAAAGATAGATGCTAAAATAGCTGAATTGGAGAACGATATTAATGAATGAAGTAAATGCAATTGATTACATAAATAATGAGATAATTAATAATAAAAATATAATAAGAGGACATAAAACTATAAATAATCCTGATAGTATATGTAATAATGGTTTATTTATGGGAGCGAATTTATTAGATTCATCAACTATTAATATTAATAAAAATAGCTATGAAACTGTTATTAATCAATTAAATAATTGGAATCATGGTACCGGAAATTATATAGTTTTAATAGAAATACCAATTGAATTATATAAAAGAAATGAAATGGACAATATTATTGCTTTTACTAACGAGACTAATAATATTGGTTTTGGTGGAAGTTCATTTAAAATTCCAGAAAAATATATAAAAGGTTATTTTGATATTAGCAAAGGTACCTTTACATATAATACGAATTATGGTTTCTATAATAATGACATCAACAGAATTAATAATATATATATTGCAAAAGAAGAAATGGAAAAAGAATGTATATATGATAATTTAGGAAACGTACATTTTCTAGATGAAATGAATAATAAGAAATTATAAAAATATATAAGATATTAGATGATTTTATCTGATATTTTTTTATTTAAATTACTTTATATCATATAAAAAAGGCATATTTAATAGAATATACTATGAAAAAGAATATAATAATACTATTAATAATTTTAAATATATGTTTAATCTTACCAACAAAAGCATTAGAACGTAAAATGATATTAAATAACATAATTATAGTTATAGATCCAGGACATGGTTGTAAAGACATAGGTACTAGTTATCAATCTATTTATGAAAAAGATATAAATTTAGATATATCAAAAAAATTAAAGAAAGAATTAGAAGATTATGGAGCAACAGTAATTCTAACTAGAGAAGATGATTACGATTTATCAACACCAAACGCAAATAGAAGAAAGAAAAGTGATTTTGATAATAGAATAAAATTAATTAATGATATCAATCCAAAACTAGTAATATCAATTCATCAAAATTACTATAAAGATTCAAAATATAAAGGAACACAAATATTCTATAAAGATAATAAAGAATTAGCAGAATATTTACAAAAAAATATAAATAAAGATAGACAAGCAAAAAAAATATCAAATACGCTTTATATGTATAACAAAATAAATACAGAAGTACTTTTAATAGAATGTGGCTTTTTATCTAATCCCACAGATAGAAAAAATTTAACAAATGAAAAATATAAAACAAAATATACAAAAGACTTATCATACAACTTAAAAGAATATTTTAAAAATAATTAATATAAAAGAATTATATCAATTTTTCATTTATTTTAACCGTTTAACACAAAACACGTATATTAAAAAATATTAACAAAATGCATATTATATATTGACACATAATCGATCGGTATAGTATGGTTTAAATACAGGGGTGATAATAAATGAATCAAATAAAAAAATATAGCGAAATAAGTTTTGAAGATATAAAACATGTTGATGAATATGGTAATGAGTATTGGTTAGCAAGAGAATTACAACAAGTACTAGAATACAAAAAATGGCAAAAGTTTACAAATGTAATAGAAAATGCAAAGTTAGCTTGTGAACAAAGTAAATTTATAATAGAAGACCATATTACCCAAGTGGGTAATATGGTTGATATAGGATCTAAAACTTCAAGAAGTATTGTAGATTATAAGTTATCAAGATACGCATGTTATTTAATAGTACAAAATTCCGATCCTAGAAAAGAAGTTGTTGCTTTAGGGCAAACCTACTTTGCAATACAAACAAGAAAACAAGAACTAACTGAAAAAGAATATGTAAATTTAACAGAAGAAGAAAAAAGATTTTATCAAAGGAATTTGACTAAAAAAGGCAATTGTTCTTTAAATCAAACCGCTAAAAAGTGTGGAGTTAAAAACTTTGATCAATTTCATAATGCTGGTTATAAAGGATTATACAATGGTGAAACAGCAGATGATATTGCTAAAAGAAAAGGATTAAGATATAGAGAAGATATTTTAGATAATATGGGTAGTGATGAATTAATTGCTAACCTATTTAGAATTTCACAAACTGAACAAAAATTAAAAAGAGATAATATACAAGGTGATGGAAAAGCTAAAGAAACTCATTATAAGGTCGGACAAGAAGTTAGAAATACTATTAATAGACTTGGAGGAGTCATGCCTGAAGATTTACCAACACCTAAAAAATCTTTAAAAGAATTAGAAAAAGAAAAGAAAAAAATATTAATAATTGAATTATAGATATAATTTTTTTTTCAAAAGAAATGCAGGAGTGATTTTAATAGAATGTGGTTTTTTATCTAATTCAATAGATAGAACAAATTTAACAAATGAAAAATATAAAATAAAATATACAAAAGACTTATCTAATTACATAAAAAACTATTTCAAACAAAATTAACGTAAAATTCATAATAAATTCATAAATTTTATATATGATTTTAGTGTTAGTTGTGATAGAATTTATAATAGGTGGTAGTATGAGTAAACATAATAATGAAAATAATAACTCAACTAATAAAATATTCAAAACCTTAGACGAACAAATAGAAATATTAAAAAGTAAAGGTTTAGTTATAGATGATGTAGATTCAGCTAAAGAAATACTTCTTAGAGAAAACTACTTCTTCTTAAGTGGATATAGATATTTATTATTACGTTCAAGAACAGAAAAAAAATATCTTCCTGGAGCTAATTTCAGAGAACTATATGCATTATTTAACTTCGATAGACAAATACGTAATATAATATTTAAAAATCTACTAATAATAGAAAATAATATCAAAAGTATATTCTCATACCAACTATCAAAAAAATATGGTTTTAAAGAAAAAGATTATTTAAAACCATCAAACTTTACAAACAATCCAGAAAAATTTAGACAAGTAAATGACTTAATAAAAAAAATGAAAAGACAAATAAGAATTAATGGAAGTCAACACTCAGCAACTAAACATTATCAAATGAATTATGGTTATGTACCATTATGGATTGTTGTTAAAGTATTATCGTTTGGTATAGTATGTGAATTATATACCATAATGAAAAAAGAGGACCAAATAGAAATATCAAATATTTATAACATCGATCCTAATACATTATGTATATACTTACCAATACTATCAAACTACAGAAATCTATGTGCTCATGAAGATATTCTTTATGATTATAGAACACAAAAACCTATACCAGATAATTACTTACATAGAGAATTAGAAATTCCAAAACAAGATGGCGAATATATATATGGTAAAGATGATTTATTTGCATTAATGATAATATTAAAAAGAATGTTATCAAAAAATGAATTTAAATTATTAATTAATGAAATAAATTATGAATTAGACATATTAGAAGGAAAACTAAAAACTATAAAAATAGATAGATTATTAGATGCAATAGGATTTCCAACGAATTTTAGAGAAATTAGTTATTTAGATAAGGAGTTATGATTATGAAAAAGAATAAAACATTAAATATTATATTAATAATAATAGCATTCGTAGTAGGAGCCGGAGGAATGTATGCACTAGTAAATTATGCACCTAAATCAGTTCAAACAATTGTTAATAAAAGTGAAAAAGAAGTGACTATAACGGATACAGGTATAGCAGACTCAGTAGAAAAACTATATGATGCTGTAGTAGTTGTAGGTTCATATAAAAATGGTGTACTTGCTAGTAGTGGTACAGGATTTGTTTATGAAGAAGATGATAAATATGCTTACATATTAACAAATTCACATGTAGTAGATGGTGCTACATCTGTTAAAGTTAAATTTACAAATAATAATATAGAAAATGTTGAATTAGTTGGTAATGATTCATATTCAGACATCGCAGTATTAAAAATAGATAAAAGTAAAGTTTTAAAAGTAGCATCTATCGGAAAAACAACAGACATGAGAGTAGGAGATACAGTATTTGCAATAGGAGCACCATTAAATGATGAATATTCATGGACTGTAACACGTGGAATTTTATCTGGAAAAGATAGATTAGTAGATGTTAGCACAACAAATTCAAATGCAACATCAGATTGGGTAATGTCTGTTATGCAAACTGATGCTTCAATAAATAGCGGAAACTCTGGTGGTCCACTTGCAAATGCAAATGGCGAAGTAATTGGTATAACAAACATGAAATTAGTTTCAACAGGTGTAGAAGGAATAGGATTTGCAATTCCAATAGAAGATGCGATAAATTATGCTACACAACTTAGAAATGGCGGTAAAATTGAAAGACCATTCCTAGGAGTATCAATGTTAAATTCAAGTGATACATATAACTTATCAAGATATAGAATCAGCGTTCCAGAAAATGTTGAGGGTGCAGTTGTTATAGAAGCGCAAGCTAAATCACCTGCAGATAGTGCTGGACTTAAAACTGGAGACATTATAACAAAAATAGAAGATTATGATGTAACAAGTGTATCAAGATTAAAATATTATTTATATAAATATAATCCAGGAGATACAGTAAAAATTACTTATGTAAGAAATGGTAAAACAGAAACAACATCTGTTAAATTAGAAAAAAGTGAATAGGTTATTAATTTAATCTATTTTTCTTTTTACAAAATATGTTATAATACGATATAGAAATGAGGAATTAATATGTCATTAAAAGCAGGAATAGTAGGATTACCAAACGTAGGTAAAAGTACATTATTTAATGCAATTACTAAAAAAAATATATTAGCAGCAAACTATCCATTTGCAACAATAGATCCAAACGTAGGAGTAGTAACAGTACCAGATTATAGATTAGAATATTTAGAAAATTTATATAATCCAGACAGCGTTGTACCAACTACATATGAATTTACAGATATTGCAGGATTAGTAAGTGGAGCATCACACGGAGAAGGATTAGGTAATAAATTCTTAAGTCACATAAGAGAAACAGATGCAATAGTAGAAGTAGTAAGATGTTTTAAAGATAAAAATATAACACACGTAGAAGGAGACGTTGATCCAATACGTGATATAGAAATAATCAATGTAGAATTAATAATGTCAGATTTAGAAATAGTACAAAATAGAATATCTAAACTTGGTAAAAGAATAGAAATGTCTAAAGACAAAAAAGAATTATTAGAAATAAGTGCATTAAAAAAATCTAAAGAAGCTTTAGAAAAAGGTACAGCACTTAGAAGTATAGAATTTACCGAAGATGAATTATTGGTTTTAAAAAACTTTAGCTTCATAACACTTAAACCTATTATATACGTAGCAAATGTTAGTGAAGATGATGCTATTGTTGGAACAAATGAATATGTAGAAAAAGTAAGAGAATATGCATCAAATGAAGGCTCTGGAGTCGTTGTTCTAAGTGCAAAATTAGAAAGTGAATTATCAGAACTAGAAGTAGATGACAAAAAGGAATTTATGGATAGTTTAGGTTTACAAAATAGTGGATTAGATAAATTAATATTTGAAACATACAATTTATTAGGCTTAGCAACATTTTTTACTGCAGGAGAAAAAGAATGTCGTGCATGGACATTTAAAAAAGGTATGAAAGCACCAGCATGTGCAGGAATAATACATAGTGATTTTGAAAGAGGATTTATAAGATGTGAAACAATGAGCTTCGAAGATTTAGAAAAATATGGCTCAGAATTAAAAGTAAAAGAAGCTGGTCGCATGCGTCTTGAAGGGAAAGAATACATAATGCAAGACGGAGATATTTGTTATTTCAGATTTAACGTATAAAAATATGGAGGTTTTGAGTGACATTAAAAGAAGTTGAAAATTTCTACAAAATTAGACCAAAAAGAATATAATTTAACTACAAAAAATATAATGTTTAATTGGATAAATGACATAATCGAAAAAGAAAAAAATTAAGGGATGTAAAATATCCGGAATATGGTATGAAAGAGCAAAAAGATTAATTAATGAATTCAATCGATACTTAAACATCAATCAAAAAACAAATAGAGTAGATGAAATAATAAATAAAGATTATAGTGATTAAAATAAGTATCAAAAATTGATATTACTTAGTCATAAAATATTAGAAACTAGATAAAATAAAGAAAAATAATAATATAAATTAAGAAATATATATAAAAATCAAGAAAATAAAGAAAAACAATTGACAAAGAAAAAGAAATTGTGATATTATCTATTATGCATTTATATATATTTATATAAATTGCTTTGTGGAAGGGAATAGCGGATTTGCCCATACCACAACAGCGAAAAAAATATGAAAGGATGTGTTTTTCGTGGCAAAAGAAGTCGTTAAGAAAATTAAATTACAAATTCCTGCTGGAAAAGCTACACCTGCTCCACCTGTCGGAACAGTTTTAGGACCTGCTGGAATTAACTTACAAGATTTTTGTACAAAATTCAATGATGCATCTAAAGATAAAATGGGAGATATAGTTCCTGTTGAAATATCTGTATATGATGACAGAAGTTTTGATTTTGTATTAAAAACTGCACCAGCTGCATTCTTAATTAAAAAAGCTGCTAAAATCAAATCAGGAAGCAAAAAAGGTAAAAATGAAATTGTTGCAACAATTACTAAAGAACAACTTAAAAATATTGCTGAAACTAAATTACCTGACTTAAATGCTTATGATGTTGAAGGAGCTATGAAAATAATTGCAGGTACAGCTAGAAACATGGGTGTTGCTGTTGAAGGAATGGATAGCAATACTGATTCTGAAAACTAATAAACAATAAGTAAAAAATAAAAATATCCGCAACAATATACCACGATTGGAGGGAAATAGAATGAAAAAATTTGGAAAAAAATATGTGGAAGCTTCAAATAAAGTAGAAAAGAATAAACTTTATACTGTAGAAGAAGCAATAGATTTAGTAAAAAATACATCTACAACTAAATTTGATAGTACTGTAGAAGTAGCATTCAAATTAAATCTAGATACTAAAAAAGCAGATCAACAATTACGTGGTTCTTTAGTATTACCAAACGGTACTGGAAAAACTAAAAAGATTTTAGTTTTAGCAAAAGGTGCTCAAGCTGAAGCTGCTAAAAATGCAGGTGCTGATTATGTTGGTGACGTTGATATGATAGAAAAGATTCAAAAAGAAAATTGGTTTGATTTTGATACTATCATAGCAACACCAGAAATGATGCCTATGTTAGGTAAAATTGGTAAAATTTTAGGACCTAAAGGATTAATGCCAAACCCTAAAACTGGAACAGTTACAACTACACCAGATAAGGCTGTAGAAGATGTTAAAAAGGGTATGATTGAATATAGAGCTGATTCTTATGGAAACGTTCATACAATCATTGGTAAAGTATCATTTGATGCTGACAAGTTAAAAGAAAACTTTAATTATTTATACAATACAATAGTTAAAGCTAAACCATCTGCTGTTAAAGGAACATACATACAAAATATATCAGTAAGTACTACTATGGGACCTGGTATCAAAGTTGATAAAAATTCTTTTGACAAGTAGAAAATAATATATTATAATAATTTCGTTAAAAAAACTTTTTACCGAAGACAGTAGGGGATTCGTCTTAATAATCCTACCGAGGGAAGTTATAAATAATCTTTATACTTTCCTTACGGAAAGTTTTTTTATAAATAACAAAGGAGGATATAAATGGCAAGTGCAAAAATTATTGAAGGCAAACAAAATGTTGTTGATGAAATAACTAGCAAACTTGATAACTCTAAAAGTGTTTTAGTTGTTGAATATCAAGGAACTAATGTTTCTGATATGAGCGAACTTAGAGGAAAATTAAGAGAAGCTAATGGTGAATTAAAAATATATAAAAATACTTTAGCAACTCGTGCATTAGATTCTAAAAATTTAAAATTCGAAAACGCTTTAGAAGGTGCTAATGCATTCATATTTGGTGAAACTTTATTAGAACCAATCAAGATTATCAGCGAATTTGCTAAATCTCATGACACAATAACTGTAAAAGCTGGAATTATCGAAGGTGAAATAGTAGGTTTAGATACAATAAATGAATATGCATCAATTCCATCAATGGAAGGATTACTTACTATGCTTGCAGGTGGTATGATAGAACACGTAAAAAATCTATCTATTGGACTTAATTTATATGCCGAAAAATTAGGTGAAGAAAATTAATTTAAGAAAGGAAATGATTTAAATGGCAAAATTTACAAAAGAAGAATTCATTAATGGATTAAAAGAAATGACTATTCTTGAAGTTAAAGAATTAGTTGACGCAATGAAAGAAGAATTTGGAGTAGATCCAAGTGCTGTAGCTGTTGCTGCTGCTCCTCAAGCAGGTGCTGAAGCTGCTGCTGACGCTAAAAAAACTGTAGTTTTAAAAGATGCTGGAGCTGCTAAAATCCAAGTAATCAAAGTTATAAGAGAAATAACTGGATTAGGATTAGTTGAAGCTAAAGGTTTAGCTGATAAAGGTGGAAATATTAAAGAAAACGTTTCTGCTGATGAAGCTAACGAATTAAAAGCTAAATTAGAAGAAGCTGGCGCTACAATCGAATTAGTTTAATTCATATTGAATTTAAAGAGATAACAAGTGTTGTCTCTTTTAATATGTAAAAAAATGACAAACAAAATAGAAATCATTATTGATAGTTTGACAAATAATTTAAAAGTGATAATATAATATTATATGAAAGGAAGTATTATTATGAAGTTAAATAATAATGGTTGGGGATATAGAATCTTTATAATGTGTTTAAGTATGTTATCTACATTTTTAATAATTGCAAATCATTATATTATGGTATTCATAAATGGGTTTAGTAAAGAATGAAGAATATAACTATTGTGTGGATTATTGTTATAATGTTTTTGATTAGTGTTTTATCTATAATAGGCATAAATTCATCTAAAAAACAAGCACCATATAAAGCATTAGAAAATGATATAGTGGAAGCTATGAAAACATATTATGGTCAAGATACTAATTTAACAAAACTTCCTAAAAATAAACAAAAAGTTAAAATAACAATAGGAGAATTAGAATCTTTTGGTATAAATATAAATAATATAATAAAAGATGATGAGTGTGATGGATATGGAATTGTAACAGGAAAAAACGTATCACATGAATATAAAGCTTATATAAAATGTAAAAATTATACAACAAACAATTATGAAAAGTATTCAAAATAAAAAATATATGTTAAAATAATACCTCGTAATAGAGGTGTTTTTTATGTCAATATATAGTATATATAATGATTTAAAATATGATATGAGTATTATAGAAAAAGATATTTTAAAAAATATAAAAGAAATAATAAAAGAAATAAATCCTAAAAACATACATGAATTATTTTATATTTACTGTTACTTATTAACAAAAGGATATCTTTCAAAAGATAAATATTATGAATATAGTGATATAGATGAAAATTTGGAAACGGATGAAGTGACTTTCAACGAATTTAAAATTTATAGTGGAAAAGGTGTTTGTAGACACAATGCTACACAATTAAATAAAATATTAAAAACATTAGAGATAAATTCAAATTTTATTGGATTAAATGTTCAAAAAATAAATACAAACAATTTAATGAATTTTACACCAAATATTGGTGAATGCCTAAAAATAAGCAATAGCGTCATCGATAAATTCAATCATGCATCAGTATATGTAGAAACAAATGTAAGTGATTTTATATTAGATCCAACAAATTTATGTGAAATAGAAATAATCAAAAATAAAGAAATATTTTGTCCATCTGGTAAATATATTGTTGATATAAATCTTTTAAAAAAAACTTTGCCAAATAAAGAATATAAAGAAAAAAGTACTATAACAAAAGAAAATTTAATAGAATATTATAAAGCATCAAAAGAAAAAATAATAACTAATAAAAATATAATAGAAGAATTTTATAAAAATAATGAAGAAAAATACAAAGAAATTTCAAAAAAGTTAGAATATTTTAAATTATCTTATTGACACAAAAACCATAAAATGTTATATTAATAACGCATTTAATCTTAAGTTCTATTTATATGTAGAACTTATCTTTAAAAAGTAATTTGACACACCTGGACGTGTGTACGTAGAAAGGAAAGAAATATATGCCTACAATACAACAATTAGTTAGAAAAAAAAGAACTAAAAAAACTAGCAGAAAAAAGAGCCCAGTATTAAATATTGGTTTCAATAGTAAGGATAGAAAAACAACTGACACAAATCATCCACAAATGAGAGGTGTTTGTACTCGTGTTGGTACTAAAACTCCAAAGAAACCAAACTCAGCTTTAAGAAAGTATGCTCGTGTTAGATTATCTAACGGAAAAGAAGTTGATACATATATTCCAGGAGAAGGACATAACTTACAAGAACATAGTGTTGTTTTAATCCGTGGAGGACGTGTTAAAGACTTAATCGGTGTTCGTTATCATGTAATCCGTGGTGCATTAGATACTCAAGGAGTAAATGATAGAAAACAAGGTAGAAGTAAATATGGTACTAAAAAACCTAAAAAGTAAAAAATAAATAAGGAGGAAAATTATGCGTAAAAGACGTGCTGAAAAGCGTGATGTATTACCAGATGCATTATATAACTCTAAAGTAGTAACTAAATTAATCAATGCAGTTATGCTTGATGGTAAAAAAGGTACTGCTGAAAAAATAGTTTATGAAGCATTTGATCAAATTAAAGAAAAAACTGGCAAAGATCCATTAGAAGTATTTAATGCTGCTATGGAAAACATTATGCCATTACTCGAAGTAAAATCTCGTCGTGTAGGTGGATCTAACTACCAAGTTCCAATTGAAGTTAGACCAGATAGAAGACAAACATTAGGATTACGTTGGTTAATTCAATACTCTAAAAATGGCCATGGTAGAGGAATGGCTAACAAATTAGCTAACGAAATCATGGACGCAGCAAACGGAACTGGAGCTGCTGTTAAAAAACGTGAAGATACTCACAAAATGGCTGAAGCAAATAAAGCATTTGCTCACTTTAGATGGTAGGAGAGAAATATGGCAAGAGACGTTTCAATTGACAAATTAAGAAATATCGGTATCATGGCTCACATCGATGCCGGAAAAACTACATTTACAGAACGTGTTTTATTCCATACAGGTATAACTCATAAAATAGGAGAAACTCATGATGGAGAATCTCAAATGGACTGGATGGAACAAGAAAAAGAAAGAGGTATAACAATTACAAGTGCTGCAACAACTGCACATTGGAAAGGTTATAGACTTAATATCATAGATACTCCAGGACACGTAGACTTCACAGTAGAAGTTCAAAGAAGCTTAAGAGTACTAGATGGAGCAATCTGTTTATTAGACTCAAATGCTGGTGTTGAACCACAAAGTGAAACTGTTTGGAGACAAGCAAGTGAATATAAAGTTCCAAGAATGATATTTGCAAATAAAATGGACAAACTTGGAGCAGATTTTGAATTTACTCTAGATACTATTGGTAAAAGATTAGGTGTTAATTATGCACCAATTGAATGGCCAATAGGAGCAGAAAACGAATTCAACGGAGTTATTGATTTAGTGACAATGAAAGCTTATCATTTTGATGGTGGTGAACATGAAGATTATACTGAAATCGAAATTCCAGCTGAATTAAAAGATTTAGCAGAAACTAAACATATTGAGTTAGTAGAAAAAGCCGCTGAATTTGATGATGAATTAATGGAAACTTACTTAGAAGGTAATGAAGTTTCTGTTGAAATGATTAAGAAAGCTATCAGAAAAGGAGTTCTAGCTGCTGAATTCTTCCCAGTAATGTGCGGAAGTGCATTATCAAATATGGGTGTTAAATTAGCACTAGACGCTGTAATAGATTACATGCCAGCTCCAACTGATGTAGAAGGAATTGACTGTACAGATAAAAATGGAAATTTAGTAAAACGTCATCCAAGTGATTCTGAACCATTTACTGCAATGGCATTCAAAATCATGACAGATCCATTTGTAGGAAGATTAGCATTCTTTAGAGTTTATGCAGGTAAATTAACAAGCGGTTCTTATGTATTAAATAGTACAAAAAATACAAAAGAAAGAATCGGACGTATTTTACAAATGCATGCAAATCAAAGAAAAGAAATTACAGAAGTTTACTGTGGTGAAATTGCTGCTGCAGTAGGTTTAAAAAATACAACAACTGCTGATACATTATGTGATGAAAAAAATCCAGTTGTTATGAACGGTATGGAATTCCCAGAACCAGTTATTGATATAGCTATTGAACCAAAGAGTAAAGGTGACCAAGATAAAATGGCATTAGCTCTACAAAAATTAGCTGAAGAAGATCCAACATTTAGAGCAAGAACTGACCATGAAACAGGACAAACTGTTATAAGTGGTATGGGTGAATTACACTTAGACGTTATCGTTGATAGAATGAAAAGAGAATTTAACGTAGAAGCTAACATTGGTAAACCACAAGTTGCTTATCGTGAAACAATTACTCAAGCTGCTGAATGCGAAGGAAAATACATTAAACAATCTGGTGGTCGTGGACAATATGGACATGTATGGATTAAATTTGAACCAAATCCTGAAAAAGGATATGAATTTGTTGATCAAATCGTTGGTGGTGTAGTTCCTCGTGAATATATTCCAGTAACTGATAAAGGTTTACAAGAAGCTATGGCTGGAGGTATCTTAGCTGGATATCCAATGGTAGATGTTAAAGCAACATTATTTGATGGTTCTTACCATGATGTAGACTCATCAGAAATGGCATTCAAAATTGCTGCAAGCATGGCTTTAAAAGAAGCAAAAACAAAATGTAAAGCAGTTTTATTAGAACCAATAATGAAAGTTGATGTTACAACACCTGATGAATACATGGGTAACGTAATGGGAGACTTAACAAGCCGTAGAGGACGTCCAATGGGACAAGAATCTCGTGGAAATGCATTACAAATTACTGCAATGGTTCCATTATCAGAAATGTTTGGTTATGCTACAACATTACGTAGTAATACACAAGGTAGAGGAAACTTTGTTATGACATTAGATCATTATGAAGAAGTTCCAAAATCAATTTCTGAAGAAATAATTAAAAAGAATAGTGCAAACTAATCTAAAATACACAAAAAAGTGTATATAAACTCAAATAATACTTGAATTATATTCAAGAATTAGATAAAATATATTATGTAATAATTTATTAAAAAGGAAGGAAAAAAATTATGGCAAGAGAAAAATATGATAGAAGTAAGCCACATGTTAATATTGGTACTATTGGACACGTTGACCATGGTAAAACAACTTTAACTGCTGCTATTTCAAAATTATTTAGTAAAAACTTCATGGATTATAGTGCTATCGATAGCGCTCCAGAAGAAAGAGAAAGAGGTATTACAATTAATACTGCTCACGTTGAGTATGAAACTGCAAAACGTCATTATGCTCACGTAGACTGTCCAGGACATGCTGACTATGTTAAAAACATGATCACAGGTGCTGCACAAATGGATGGAGCTATCTTAGTTGTTTCAGCTGCAGATGGTCCTATGCCTCAAACTAGAGAACATATCTTACTTGCTCGTCAAGTTGGAGTTCCAAAAATCGTTGTTTACATGAACAAATGTGATCAAGTTGATGATCCAGAACTATTAGAATTAGTAGAAATGGAAATCAGAGAATTATTAGGAGAATATGGATTTGATTCAGAATGTCCTATAATTAAAGGATCTGCATTAAAAGCTCTTGAAGGAGATGCTGCTGCAGAACAATCTATCAGAGATTTAATGGACGCTGTTGATACTTATATTCCAGATCCAGTTAGAGATACTGAAAAACCATTCTTAATGAGTATTGAAGACGTATTCACAATTTCAGGACGTGGTACTGTTGTTACAGGACGTGTTGAACGTGGACAATTAAAATTAAATGACGAAGTTGAAATCGTTGGTTTAAGAGATACTCAAAAAACTGTTGTAACAGGAATTGAAATGTTCAGAAAATCATTAGATTACGCTGAAGCTGGAGATAATGCTGGTGTATTATTACGTGGTATTTCTCGTGATCAAGTAGAACGTGGACAAGTTTTATGTAAACCAGGAAGCGTTACACCTCATCACAAATTTAAAGCTACTGTATATGTACTAAGCAAAGAAGAAGGCGGACGTCATACTCCATTCTTCTCAAATTACAGACCTCAATTCTATTTCAGAACTACTGACGTTACAGGAGTTGTAGAATTACCTGCAGGTGTTGAAATGGTTATGCCAGGAGACAATGTAGATATGACTGTAGATTTAATTAGTACAGTTGCTCTAGAAAATGGTACTAAATTCTCTATCCGTGAAGGTGGACGTACTGTTGGAGCAGGAACTGTATCAGAAATTATTGAATAATAAAAAAACTCATTTCGAGTTTTTTTTCTTTATAACTTCAACATAGCAATAGCTTCCTTTTTTTTACTATACTCCTGTATCATAAATTCATAATGCGTTATAAAATGGTGTAAAGTTTCTTCTCTTATTGAAGAAAAATCGTTAAAAAATTGTTCTTCGTACTCTCTAATAGATTGAAACAACAATATTACATTAAAAGAATGAACATTGGATAAAGAAATATCAACTAACAAAGCATAATTTGAATTATATGATTTTTTTGAAATACTATTTTCATTAATAAACTCATTAATATTAGAAGAGTAATCAGATAATTCAAATAAATTTTTTACAAAGTTATTAGTTATCAATAATTTATAATTTTGATCATAAAAATTTATATAATTATTGTCAATAGTATCTATATTAGTACAAATTAAATTATTTAATATTTCACTTTTTAATATATTTTCAATAATATTATTTTTATGTTTATAAAGAAAATAAAAATCAGTATTAAATCTTTTAAAAATATAATTGACTATTTTTAACGAAGTTTCATTTAAATATTCTTTTTCCATCGTTAACCCTCCTAACATTATTATATCATAATATGTGAGTTAATTGTTCACATATTTTAAAAAAATATAATGAGATAATATATATGGTGATTACTATAATATGAGCAGTATAAATATTTATGATGTAATTAGGCACAATATTAAGAAATATAGGAAAGAGAAGAATATAACACAGGCTGAACTTGCTGAAAGATGTAGAGTTAGTCATGATTATATTAGACAAATCGAATCGGATAAAGTTGCTAAAACTTTTTCTGTTCAAACTTTATATGACATTTCTTTAGTATTAGATATTAATCCTGGTATGTTGTTTGAGATTGAATAGAATATTGAAAACTCTTTATGAGTTTTTTTATTTATGTTATAATATTTTAGAGGTGTGAAATGAAAAAAATTATTGTATGTTCTAAGAATAAGGCTAAACTTGATGCTGTTAATAATGTTATCAAAGATTTCTTTTTAGATTTTTCTATTGTTTCTTTAGAAACAGAAAGTGGTGTTTCTGAAACTCCGATTGGCGATGATGAAGGTATTAAGGGTTCAAAAAATAGAATTAATTCTGCATTAAATCAGGATGATAGTGGTAATTTATATGTTGCAATGGAAGGAATTTTAACAGAAAGTAGTTATGGAACTTTTTTATGTGGATGGACTGTTATATATGATAAAGATTTAGATAAATATTATTATGGTTGTAGTGCTAAAGTTAAAGTTCCTGATGAAATAATAGAAGATGTTGATAAAGATAAAAGATTATCTGATGTTGTTGCTAAATATTATGATAGAACAGATAAAGATGTTAGTGTATTTGGAACTAATGGCATATTGACTAATGGTTGTTATACGAGAACTCGTGAATTTACTGATTCTATATTATGTGCAATTAGTAGTGGATATAAGATGTTAGAAGAGTAATTGTTGAAAAGTGTTTTATATTGATATTATATTATAAATTTTTAGATTCAGTAATGGGTCTTTTTTAATTTATAATATATTTTATAATCAAGTGTTTTTAAGTTGTTTTCGCTTGCTTTTAATGTTTTGTAAGTGTGTTTTTTTATTGGTAAATATTCAATATACTAAATAGTAAATTAAACGTATAATAAATTGAAAGGGGTTTGATTATGAGAGTAATAAATGATAGTATTAATAGAATAACTCAGCATTACGGTAATAAAGGACATAGAGGTGTAGATTTAGGTTGGAGAAGTGATGAAAATCAAAATAGAGTATATTCAAATTGTAAAGGTGTAGTTTATGAAATACAAACTGGAATAACTACTTTAAGGGGTTCAACTGGAACTAAATCTTGGGGTAATTATGTATTAATTAAGCATCCTAATGGAATGTTTAGTAGATATGCACATTTAAGAGAAGTTTATGTTAGTGTTGATCAAGAAGTTGATGAAAATACTTGTGTAGGACTTATTGGTGAAAGTGGTAATGTTACTGCAAGACATTTACATTTTGAAGTATCAAAATCATATAGTTCTAGTACTAGAATTAATCCTGAACCGTATTTAGAGAAGGCAATATATACTGGAAATAAATCAAAATATTGTGCTTATGATAATGTTAAAAATAAATGGTTACCAGAGGTACAAGTAGGTACGAATGCATATGCGGGTAATTTAGGTAATGGTGTGAGTGGTTTTAAATTAGAAAATGCTACTTATAGAGTTCATGATAAAAAGAAAGGTTATTGGCTACCATGGGTTGATGGATATAACGGATATGCTGGTAATTTACCCAATGATATTGATGCAGTTCAAATAAAAAATAGAACCTATAGAGCTTATGATAATAAAAAAGGTTATTGGTTACCATGGGTGAATGGTACTAATGGGTATGCTGGTAATATCAATAATTCTATTGGTGGTATTCAAGTGAAGTAGATTAGTTAATTCTAATCTATTTTTAAAAATTTATTCTTATGATTATTTATAGATTTAGTGTATCTAAATAATAGTATTTTTTTGTGATATAATATAAATATATATAATTTTAGATTATTTTAAAATAAAGTGGGTGAAAAAAATTATGGAAAAAATTTATATTATTA
This sequence comes from uncultured Bacilli bacterium, assembly GCA_934085875.1. Classification (GTDB taxonomy): domain Bacteria; phylum Bacillota_I; class Bacilli_A; order RF39; family UBA660; genus UMGS1124. The sequence continues at coordinate 19,420 of CAKOHQ010000022.1, forward strand.
CAGGTGCAAATGGTTTTTTAGGAAACAATATTATAAGAAAATTAGAGAAAAATGTTGAAAATGAAATTAGAGCTTTTGTTTTAAATGGTGAATCTATAGAATCACTTAAAAATTTAAGGTGTAAAATATATTATGGTGATGTTACGAAAAAAGAATCTTTAACTTCTATTTTTGAAAATACTGATGGAAAAGAAGTATTTGTAATTCATTGTGCAGCAATTGTGTATATAAAATCAAAGTATAATCCATTGGTTTATAATGTTAATGTTAATGGTACTAAAAATATAATTGACAAAGTTTTGGATATAAATGCAAAACTTGTATATATTAGTAGTGTTCACGTAATACCAGAAAAGAATAATGATTCTATATTATCTGAAATAAAAAATTTCAACCCTGATAATGTTGTAGGATTATATGCAAAAACAAAAGCGATAGCTGCTAAGTGTGTTATGGATGCAGTAAAGAAAAAAAATTTAAATGCTTGTATTATACATCCTTCTGGAATTATTGGTCCGTATGATTTTGGTAATAGTCATTTAACTCAATTAGTAAAAAAAATTATAAATGGTCAACTTTTTGCTTGTGTAAAGGGTGGGTATGACTTTGTCGATGTTAGAGATGTAGCTGATGGAGTAATTAGTGCATCTGAAAAGAATAATAGAGGGGAATGTTATATTTTATCTAATAGATATGTTACCATTAAAGAATTGGCTGACGTAATTTGTGGTATAATAGGAAGAAAGAAAATTAAAATTGTATTGCCAATTTTTGTAGCAAAAATAATAGCACCATTTTTTGAACAATATTATAATGTTAAAAAACAAACACCACTTTTTACAAGATATTCTTTATATACATTATCTTCTAATTCTAACTTTTGTAATAAAAAGGCAAAAAAAGAATTGAATTTTATAAATAGAGATATTACAGAAACTATTACAGACACTATTCAATGGATTGAAAATAATAAAATATAATATAGAAAATCAGCAAGATGAATTTGAAGAAAACTTTAAGATAGTATAGGGAATTAATTCTCAATAACATGCTTCCAGCATTAAGACAAGCCATGTAATTTATTACATGGTTGTTGACATTTTAAAGTCAATTTTACGAAGTCTAACATTTAAAAAGATTTTTAATGACTATTTATATAATCTTCTAAATCTTTAAATGATATTTTGCTTTTAAAAGTATTTACATAAACGTCATCATATTCATCAAACATTAGGTATTTATTATTCTTAATAAATATAATATGTGGCATAACATAAGCAACATTCGTACTTGTTATATTTTTAATTTAAGCATTATTTATAATTGGAGTAGTATTTGTAAATCTACCAATCATTTCAATTTTTCTTTTTAATTTATCACTTATTTTTAATTCTTTTGTTTCTATATTTAAC
>CAKOHQ010000023.1 GCA_934085875.1 uncultured Bacilli bacterium
CATAATTATTAACAAATCAAATTATATTTAATATTGTGGAAATTTTATTATTATTTATAAATTGATATAACACAAATTTATTTGTGAAATAGTTTAAAAAAACTTCTTTTTGAACGTAAAAAGCATACTTTTAGACAATTTATATGTAAACTATATTTTCGTTGTTATACTTTTGTTGTCTTGGGTACAAGACTAGAAAGAGGTGATATGACTTAATGAAAATATTAAAAGCCGTTTTACCTATAGTGGTAATACTTTGAGTTATAAACAATATAATTTCGAAATATTAATATGTTTTAAATTTATTCTAGATTGATTGAAAGTATATTAATAATATTGTTTATACTATTTCTTTTAGCCACTAAAAAAGTTTGAGTAGCAAATAAAAGAGATAAATATGTCAAAATTTATTAAAGTGTAAACAATAATTTATATATAGTATACGATATGTAATATTATTGCATACTCAAAAAAGAATCACCGTGACTGGTGATTTTTTAGTTTTTATATTTATTAATAATTGCATCAACAATTTTTTTACTTGCCGTTCCATCTCCATATGGATTTGAAGCATGACTCATTTTGTTATATTCCTCTTTATTTGTTAACAACCTTTTTGCTTCTTTATATATTGTTTCTTCATTGGTTCCAACAAGTTTTAGTGTTCCGGCATCTATCCCTTCTGGTCTTTCTGTAGTGTCTCTTAAAACTAATACTGGTTTTCCTAAGGATGGTGCTTCTTCTTGTATTCCACCACTGTCTGTCATTATCATATAACTTTTATTTTGAAAGTTATGGAAATCAAAGACTTCTAATGGTTCTATTAATTTTATTTTATTTGTATTTCCAAATATTTCTTTTGCTATTTCTCTTACTTTAGGATTTTTATGAATTGGATATATTACTTTTACATCTTCAAATTCATCTGTTATTCTTTTAATTGCTTTGAAGATATTTCTCATTGGTTCTCCTAGATTTTCTCTTCTGTGAGCTGTTAAAAGTATCATTCTTTCATTATCTCTAATCCATTCTAATTCTTTGTGTTTATAATTTTTATCAACAGTTTTTGACATAGCATCTATAGCAGTATTTCCTGTTATATATATTTTATTTTCATCTATATTTTGTTTAAGTAAATTATCTTTACTTAATTTTGTAGGTGCAAAATACATATCTGTCATACAATCAACCATTTGTCTATTCATTTCTTCTGGGAATGGTGAATATTTGTCATATGTTCTTAATCCAGCTTCTACATGAGCAATTGCAACTTGATTATAAAATGCTGCTAGGGCTCCAGCAAAAGTTGTTGTTGTATCTCCATGTACTAAAACTATATCAGGTCTAACTTCTTTTATTATATTTTCTAAACCTGTTAATACTCTAGATGTTATATCACTTAATGTTTGACCTTGTTTCATAATATCTAAATCATAATTTGGTTTTATATCAAATGTTTCTAAAACTTGGTCTAACATTTCTCTATGTTGTGCAGTTACACAAACAATACTTTCGATTTCTTTTCTACATTCTAATTCTTTTACTAGTGGTGCCATTTTGATGGCTTCTGGTCTAGTACCAAATATACTCATTACTTTTATCTTTTCCATTTTATTACCTATTTTACAATCTTTTTGTATAATTTATACATAAAGTCAGATACTTTCCTACCAAAAATTTTGTGTATTGTCCTAAAAACTTTTTCTCTGAATTTCATTCCTTTAGATTGCCAAGAACCAGAGAAATGGTGAATACAATACGTGTTATCAGTTAAATATATTTCTCCATTAATATGATCTTTTGGACAAAAATAGTCATTTGGATAAAAAACTACATCTTTTAAATCTTGATAAGTATTATTTTGCTTTAAGCCATATTTCTTTTTTGTCATTTCAGTTATTATTAATACATTTGTAGTATAATTTATTTTTCCATCAACAATAAAATGCCTATCTTTATAATAATCTAATAAATATTTAATCCATTTATTATGTTTTTCTGATGCGATTATACCAGTAGGTATATTTATTTTATCTTCAAAACCGGAAAATGCCTTGTGTGTTAATAATTCATCAAATGGTTTTAAGACTTCTACGTCTGTATCCATATAGATACCGCCGTAATTATATAAAACATATAATCTTACATAATCTGTTATAAAAGCCCATTTTTTATTTTCATATGCTTCTCTAACATAATCATTAATAGAAAAATCAAAATTGCTTTCATCCCATCTTATTATTTCGTAATCAGGCAAATATTTTTTCCAACTATCTATGCATTTTTGTGCTAATTCTGGTAATGGATTCCCTCCAAACCAACAATAATGAATTTTTTTTGGTATACTCATTAATTATTACCTCTCTTTCTTTTTTTTAAAACATTTAAAAATAAAATAATATATATTAAAGCTCTTAAAGAAACAACAATAAGGTAAGCATAACATCCTCCTGTTATACTCAGTTTTTTTACTAATATATTACAAATTAAATAGCTTAATATAGAAAGTACTAGTGATATAATAGTTTGTATTTTTAGTTCCCTGTAAGCAATTAATATAGTTGAAATAGCTACTGAAATAGAGTACATTATAGAACCTAAAATGATTATTAAAAATCCAAATTTATAAGCAGTTAAATCTATGCCATAAATTATATTTAAAATAGGTATTCCACAATAATAACAACCTATGAGTGATACTATTCCTAATAATAAGATAATACTAATTATTTTAATTACTCTTTTTTTTGATTTATCATACTCTTTCTTTTCTATTTCCTTTGATATTTCCACCATAAATGGACTTAGAATGAATCCAGCCAACAAATATATAAAAGTTGCTGGCATAAGAATTATGTTAAATATTGCTTGCATATCATCTATCAAATACTTATCTATTGCGTATTTTGGTGAACTAATTATATATGAAGTTAGAAATGTAAAAAAACAAACATAAAAATTTTGATATAGTATATTTTTTATTTCTTTTGTCTTTATTTCAAATTTCCAATTATTTGCTGTTTTTGCAGCATGTCTTTCTATTATTAAAGCAAATAAAATATTTACAATTAAAATAGATGAACTTGATAGTATAATATTTTTGGAAAACACAATTATTAAAGTAAATAAAATTATATTTATGATTGATTTTACCGTTTGAAATATTCCAACTTTATATAAATAGTTTTCTTTTTGAAGTACTCCATAATATACGTCGCTTATTTCTTCAAAGAACTTAAATAAACACAGTATTATTATTAATGTTGTTTTTGTAATTGAATAAGATTTAATAGTTATATATATCAAAACTATTAAAAAAGTTATCAAAACAGTAATATATTTTGTTATTATATATGAAATGTTAGAATTATTGTTATTACTATCAGTTATATGAATTGTTCTTCCTCCAAAAGAAGCTAATGTTATCATCATACATGCAAAAGAAAATGCGAACGAAAATATTCCTACATCTTTTAAATTACAAAAGTGTGTTAATATTAGTGTATATAATAATGAAGTTGATGATATTGTTAAAACACCTATTGTATTCCAAACAATATTTTTTTTTATATTATTTGATTCTTTCATTTATATCACTCTCTATTTTCTTTGCTGTGTTTTTCCATAAGAATTTATCACATACAGTTCTATATATTTCTTCACTATATTTATTTCTTAATTCTTTATTATTGATTAACAATTCTAAAGCATCTTCTAATTCCTTTTTTGAATTAATCATTATACCATTTTGTTTATCATTTATTATTTCTTTTATTCCGCCTTGTGGTGAAGATATGATTGCACATTTCATTAATCCAGCTTCTAATATTGAAGTAGGTAATCCTTCTGGCCATAAAGGCGCATATACAAATATATTTGTTTTTTCATATAATTTTGTTAGTTCTTTAAAACCTAATTTTCCTTCGAATATAATATTTTTATTATCTTTGTATTTTTCTTTTAATATATCTAGTTGGTTACCATTTCCAGCTAAATGTAATTCTATATTGTTATATTGTTTACTAAGATTTTCAAAACTTTCTAATAATTCATAAACTCCTTTTTGTTTTAATATTCTTCCTGCGTAAGTTATAATTATTTTCTTTTCATTCTTTTTTATTTTGTTTACATCATAGAATTCGTTAATTGAATTATACCACACACCATCAGAGTTTATTCCAAAATGTTTTTGCCATTCACAAGCACCCAATGAAACTCCATAATAATAATTTACATATTTTTTTACAAAGTGTGTTAAACAATGTTCATATATTGCACCAAAAAAGTCTAATACTTTATTATCTATTGTTAAATGTTCTGAACCATGTTCTATTAAGAATACTGGGATATTATGTTTTTTTGCATATTTTGCTCCAACCATTGTAGTTAAGTGAAATCTTGTATTTACAATTACTGCATCATATTCTTTTTTGTCTAATTCTTTAAATATATTTTTGAATTCTTTATTATGCTTTGGAATGGGATATCTTGATTTAAACAAATTATATATTGGTATTCTATAGTTTTTTATGCCATTAATATCTTCTTCTGTTTTTAAGTTATCATAGTTTGAAGATACAATAGTTATATTCCATCCTAATTTTTTAAATTCTTGTGATAAATTATCTGTATATCTTTCAATACCACCAAGATGAGGTAAGTGATAACCAGAAAAAATTAATAAATTTTTACTTCTTTGATTTGTCATTTTCTTTTACCTCTTTTTTTAACATAGATACTTCTTGTACTAGTAATTTAATTTTTTCTGTTTGACCAGATATAATAATTGTCATAGAAATATTTATTACTACAAGTATGCCTATAAAGAATACGATTATTAAATTTGATGATAAATTAAAGCCTAAGAATTTAGTAATTACATTTAATAGATTTGGTACTAGTAAAGATATTAATAATAGTCCAAATGCAATTAACCATACTAAAGAATATTTAATATTCATTCTACCTTTTTTTAATATATTTAATATTATTAATATTATAAATAGAGTTATTATTATTGAATAGATTAATAGTTTACCTGTCATATTAATTTCTCCTTATACCTGTAACAATTATTGATAGTATTACATTTATCATGTAATATACTGATTTCCATGTTTTGATAGATGATGTTCCTTCTTTTCTTTCATTCATGCTTACACCAACTTCTGAAATAGTATAGCCTTTTTTTAATATTGTGACTGTTGAAACTGGTTCTGGATATTCTATTGGATAATATTTTGCAAATTCAGTAATTAGTTTTTTGTCAACCGCTCTAAATCCACTAGTTGTATCATGTATTTTTTTATGTGTAAATAATTTTATAAAGAATGATATTAAATTTATTCCACATTGTCTCATTTTTGTTGATTTAAAATCACTTGAATCATCTATGAAACGTGAGCCTATTACCATATTTGATTTTTTATTAATAATTGGTTCAATTATTTTACTTACATAATTAATGTCATGTTGTCCATCACCATCAAATTGGATTACTATATCATAATTGTTTTCTAATGCATATTTATATCCTGTTTGTACTGCTCCACCTATTCCTAAATTGTGAATTAAGTTTATGTGATTAATATTATTTTCTTTAAATATCTTTTCTGATTTATCAGTACTACAATCATTTATAAATATATAATCATATTTTATTTTGTTTTGTTTGTTATAATTATTTATTTCATTATAAACTTTTAATATATTTTTTTCTTCGTTGTATGAAGGAATTATTAATAAAATTTTTTCTTTCATATTTTCTACTCCATTTTATATTCTATTTATATCTTTATCATTTTTAAAATCTTCCATTATCTTACAAATTTCCATACTTATATTTTTAGAAATATAAATATCAGATTTTTTTGTTTTTACTGCTCTTGCAAATTCAACTAATTCATATCTTATACCTTCACCATCTAATTGGTAAAAGTATCTTTTATTTTCATTTGTGTTTTCATATCTCACTTCAAAATAATCTGTTTTCCACCATGGTGCTGGTACATAAATATATCCTTTAGTTCCAGTAATAACTAGACTTCCTTCAGATTTTGCTCCTTCTGCTACTATAATTGTAGCACAAGCATTATCATATAAGAAATCTATTTTAGTAAATGCATCTCCATTTGAGTCATATGTAATTATATTTCTATTTTTATATTCTGTTCCTAGTATTTGAAATACAGGTAGTAAAGCATTAGAACCCCATTCGTATAAACTATGATTATGTTTTCTATAATCTGTTGTCATACTTGTACATGTTGCAGAAACATTTAGTATTTTTCCAATTTTACCAGATTTTATTAATAATTGTAGTCTTTCGTAGGCAGTTGAATATGCTGTTCTTATTCCTTCTACTAAAACACAATCATTATTTTCAGCTAATTCAAATAATTCTTCGCATTCTTTTTTGTTTAGTGAGATAGGTGACTCACATAATACACTTTTACCTTTTATTAATGCTTTTTTTATAAGGTTATATCTTTTTTCATAATCAGATTTTATAAATAGTGCATCAACCTTATTTAATAATTCATCATAATTATTTGTAATAATTGGTAATGACTTTATTTCTTTACTCATATTTTCTAGATTATTAGTACATATTCCTATAAATTCTATTCCATTAACATATTTATCTTCTTTTTGAAATTTTGAGATATAATTAGCTGAATCACTTACTATTCCCATTTTTAATTCTCTATTTTCACATCTTAATTGTGTACTTGAAACACCTTTAGTTCTTGGTAGATAAATTACTTCGCAATATTCTTTTAAATAATCAAAGAATCCTTCCCAGTCTGAGCCAACAGTAAATATATCTATATCGTATCTTTTAATATCATCTATTTTTTGACCTTCATATTCTTCAATTATTATTAAGTCTGCTAATCCTGTTTCTTTTACATTTTGTATTCTTTCCGCTAAACATTGTTGATTATTTATTTTACCTCTTGTTCTATCATAATCGTCTGAAGTTATTCCAACTATTAGATAATCTCCTAACTCTTTAGCTCGTTCTAATAATTTTATATGTCCGTAATGTAATAAATCGAATGTTCCATATGTAATTACTTTTTTCATTTGTACCTCTTTAAATTTTATAATAGTCCTTTTTTATTCATATCTTCTAATGCATTAATTAATTCATCGTAATCTTTTTCAGTTAAGTGTCCTATATGACCCACTCTAAAAATTTTATCTTTTAATTCTCCACCATTAGGACATACCCATATATTATAATTATCTTTTAGTGTTAAAAATATCTCATTAGCTCTATTATTTAGAGAATATAAAGATGTGACTGCATTTGATGGAAAATCTGTTAACATTTTAAATGGTAAATTATTTATTTTGCTTCTAAAATACTCTGCTAAATGTTTTGTTTTTTCTATTTCTTTTTTTACTCCGCCATTTTTGTCAATTAATTTTAATCTATTATTTATTTGAATTAAAATTCCTACTGCTGGAGTGAATGGTGTTTGTCCTCTTTTTTGATTTTCTAACGCGCTTTTTAAATTTAAGTAGTAACATTTTGCATCATTTTTATATATTCTATTAATTGCACTTTCTGATAATACAATTATTGAAATACCTGGAGGACATGCAAGCGCTTTTTGCGAGCCTATTATTAATACATCAATTTTATTTTTAGTCATATCTATTTCATCTGCTAAAAATGAACTTATAGAATCAACTATTAATAATAGGTTGTTTTTTTTACAAAAATTACCAATTAAATCTAAATCATATCTAACACCTGTAGATGTTTCATGTATATTTATCATGAATGATGTAAAATCTTTATTATTATAATCTTCTAAGATTTTACTAGTTAATTGTTCTCCTGTATTCATTTTTATTTCAACATGTGGTATTTCATATAGTTTTAGTAATTCTACAAATCTTTTACCAAAACTTCCACCGTTTACAACTAACACTTTATCATCTTTCGTTAAGCAATTTAATACAGTTGCTTCCATTGATGCTGTTCCAGATCCAGTCATGAATACTGCTCTACTGTTTTCTGGTGCTATAGCAAATTTTTTTATTAGATTCTCGTTTTCTAACATTAGATTGGAAAACTCACTTGTTCTGAAATAAGGTATTTGATTCATTCCAATTTTTCTTGTTTCATCATCCATTTGTACTGGTCCAACTGTAAAATTTATTTTATTTTCCATACTACCTCCAATAAGCATTAAATCCATGATTGATTCTTTTTTCTTTAGGTGGTGGAGTCATATAATCACCAAAATATCTTTTTAATAATATATCATAATCTTTTGTTATCATTACTTTTATATTTTCAAAATCTACTCTTATAAAATCTTTAAATTCACTTTTATTTACAATTTCTTTTTCTAACGGATTGTAATATTCTGGCCAATTTGAAATAACTCTATTTGTTTTGCAAGAATTGTATTTATTACATAATTTTATATATTTTTTCATCAAATATTTTTTTCCAAATATTTTCGCAATAATATTTCTTGCTTTTTTTAAATAGTAATAGTCTTCTCCTTTTTTAAAATTTTTATAGTTTAAACCATCTATCAATAATTTATAAAAAATGATTTTTTTGTAATATAACTTTTTGTCTTTGTCAGGAAAATTATTAAAACAAAATATATCTACAAATAATCCCATATTATTATCTTTATTCATGTTATCTTGTTCTATATATGTTTTAGTATTTACTAATTTTGCAAATGGCAAAACACATTTTGTATCTGTTGTCTCATCAAGAATTTTATATTCGTTGTTTTGAGTTTTTAATATTTTTATTAATTTGTCATAATCCTTTTTTAATAGAATAATATCTATATCATCATCCCATGGAATAATACCTTTATGTCTTATTGCTCCAATAAGAGAACCGTAATATATACTATAATTTATTTTATTTTTTCTACATATATTATCGATATAAGATAATATATTAATCATACATTGTTTTGCTTCTTTTTCTGTCATTTTTTTCATTTTGTTTAACTCCTTTTTATTTGATATATCCATGTACCATGCTTATTGTCGAGATGATTAATCCTAGCAATAATAGTATACTATAAATACTGTTGCTATTTTTTTGTATTTTTATTATTTTAGTTGATCCTAATTCAGTATATAGTAAATACAACATTGGTATAAAGTATCTCGATTGTAATCCATCTATATACGTAACATTGACATTAGACCATCTAAATAATAATGCATAATATGTACATGCAACCAATAAACCAAAAATTATTATGTTTAGTATATGATTAAATTTTGATATTTTTTCTTCTTTAGAAACACATGTCAATATTAGTATTGTATAAATTACTGAAAGTATATCTCTAATAATGTCTATATTCCATATACTACACCATCCAAATCCATCAAATAATCCTCTAAACGTATCTAATGTTCCTCTTAATATAATTGTTTTAATTATTATTTTTATAAAGTTCATAGGATTATTTATAGCATCTTGAATCTTATAAAAATCCCCAAATCTATCTAATTTTGCAGGTACATGCAAGCCTACATATTTATAAAATATAAAACATGGAATTAATATTATAAAGATTATTGTACCTATGTATATTATTTTGTGTATTTTGCTTTCATTTTTTAATTTTAATTTTTTTGCTGGTATTAATAATAATAGTAATAGTATGGCTATATATATAGTTTTACAACACGCTAATAATATTGATAGTATTGTTATTAATGTTATTCTTTTTTTTGTAAAATTATATTTTTCGTCATATATTAGTCTGATTATTATACCAAGTAATATTACAAAAAGTGTATTATTTATTGAATCTTGATTAATACCAAATGATTGTTGAACCGTTATTGGAAGAAGTGAAACCAAACAGAAAACTTTTTTTAATTTTGGTATTTTCTTTATTGTATAAAATGTTGCTAAAATAAATAGTATTAAATTTATAAATCGCTCAAAATACATAACAATTAGTGGTGAATAATATATTTTTTGAATTATGAAACTTATTATTGAGGCTGGTATATAAGCTGTAAATTTTTGAGTATATAATGAAAACCATATGAATGTTTTATCTGCAGATTTATTAACTTTCCTAAATAAATCTGCTAAATAAGTATTTGGGCTATAGTTTTTATCGCCTTCCAAAACTCCATTTGCATACTTATCTATAAATTTGACAAGCTCAATATTTTCTTTTTCATACGAAAAACCATAATCATCATGCTTAAACTCATTTTGATATAAATTTGATGTTACTATCGTTTTTAAAAAATGATGTTGTTCATCTGGTATATGCATAGGCGGAGTAACATACAACATTGTCAGTCCGCAAAATATTGAAATTATTAAATACGCGTACTCAATCTTTTTGTTTATGCTATTTTTTAAATATAATAGTATTAGTAAAACTATGGTAAATATTAAAAATATCATTAAATATTTTAAATAATACAGTAAAAAATTAAATAAAAACATATATTCAATCATAGTTGAAATCATTGTTAATAAAATTGTTTTAAATGACAACTTATCATTTTTTATTTCGTTAATAAATTTTTTATATGTTGTAAATAGAAAATAGTTAAAACTAAAACTTATTATAAATACAAATATAACTATTACAATATTAGATTTTATGTATTTCTTTATTAAATTTACGTAATTGTTTTTTATATAGATTGAATCTTTTAATTCATTGTTATTGCAAATATTTTTTTTAATGTTATTATATTTTAAGTTGGTAGACTGACTGTGACATGTAATATCTAGATATAAACTACTTATTTTAGAAAGTGACACATTTATATTTTTATCATTTTCTACATATCCATAGTCGTTTATATCAACTTTTATTCCGTCTATGTAAACGTTATTGATTATTATATTTTTATTGCTATTTATGTTTAAAGTGTAATTTTCTTTTCCTATTAATGATAAAATTATTGAAATAGTCATTAAAATCGAAACTGTTAGAATTAATATATATTTTATTCCTTTTTTTAAATAATTAATTTTGTTTGAATTATAATTAATTATATTTAGTCTATTTTTTGTTTTGTTATTGTTCATAAATGTTTCACCTATATATAGTATACTTTATATGACATATTTTTACAAATAAAAATGCCATTATAGGCATTCTAATTTTGAATATTCATTCATTATTTTTTCTCTATTGCTTTTAACAAAATTTATTTTGTATGCTATTTCATTTATATCGTCATCTGATTTTACTACTAAATGTTCTTTTAAATATTTGTTATTATCAAAATATGTTGTGTTTCCTACTAAACATGGTATTCCTAAATTGAAACTTTTTTTAATCAATTCTATATTTGTGTTTGTAAAATTTATGTATAAATTTACAAAATTATCTTTCATTACTTCATCTATATTTGTTTCTTTTTTACAATTTAATTTAAAGAATTCAATAAAGTTTTTTGTTGCTTTCATAACATAATTAAATTTGCATATATCGTAATCTACAAAAGTTAATGCTGCTAATTGATTATAAAAGTTATTATTTGGATCAAAATCATTACTTAGTATTCCTATGGAATTTGAATCTTTATATTTTGCCTTTTTACTTTTAACATTTAAGTTAATTAATTCACAATTATATCCAGAATTTTCAAATACTGTAAGTGTATCTTCATTTATACATCCTATTGTTTCTATAAGACATCTGTCAATGTATTCAAATATACATTCTAAGTAATATCTAGTACCCGGATTTGATAAGCTAGAGAATGAATCTCTAAATATCCAACATACAGTTATTTCTTTTTTTAATCTTGGTAAAATGAATCTATAAAAATCATTATTACCAACTAAATATATTTTTTTTATTTTAGAATTATTTATTAATTCTATTATTTTATTATCTTCTTCAACTTTGTCTATTTTTATTACATTTTTTAAAGTATATTCTAAGCTATCTTTTAAATCTAAATCAAAGCGAGGTAATAATACTATTTCTTGTTTATTTTTATAGTTTTCTAATTGTTCTATCATATTAACCTCACTTTTCTATAAATTCTTTTACACTTTGTATACTTAATTTGTCATTTTCTTTTTTCCATGACTTGTATAGTTTTAATATTTCTTCTTTGTTTTTTAAACATAATTTAATTTTTTTTGAAATCTCTACCGGACTTTCTTCGTTACTAACTACTAAATATTTTTCTAATTCAGTATTTTTAAAATAATGATGATTGTTTCCTGTTAAACATATAGTGTCTGTTTCAAATGACTCTAATGGTAACATTGGAGCACATTCTGAAAATGTGACATATAAGTTTAATGTGTTTTTAGACATTCTATCTAATAGTTCATTTCTTGGAATTGCTTTATCTAATCCAGTGACTTTTAAGCCTAGATTGCTTGCAAATGATGCTGCTTCGTAATCCATTGGAATTATATCAATTGTAGCATTTTTAATTAATGATACCGCTGCTATTTGTGCAAATAGATTTTTTCTCCAATCGTCTTTTTTTGCTGCATATAATCCTATCACTAAATTATCTGGTTCTGTGTGTTTTATTTTTTTAGGAAGTATAACATTGTTTCTAATAAAACTAACATCTATTTCTAAATTTTCATAAAATTTTATTAATGATTCTTTACATGTACCAAACGTTGTTAATGTTCCATCTTTAGCCATATCTATAAGTTCTAAATTTCTTTCCCAACCATATGGTTCTGATACTTGTGAGATGCTTCCATGCCAGAAACATTTTATTTTTATATTTGGATTTTTCTTTTTTAAATAGTATGCTAATTCTTTCCATCCTAAGCACATTGCACTAAAAATAACTTGTGTTATGTTTTGTTCTAATATTAAGTTACCAAATTTTCTTATGTCTCTTTTTCTAAAGAATTCTCCACATGGTACTCTGTTATTATCAAACAATTCTATTGTTGCACTTGTTATTCCTAACCAATCTGGATTGTGCATAACTATATAATCATTATTAATCTTTTTTAATGCTTCTATTCCTACTTCAATATCACGTTTGTATTTTCCACCATTTAAGTAAGTATATTTGAAATATTTTGCTGGTTTATATAAGAATTTTCTAACTACTATTCCACCTAAATGTCTAATACTTTTATAAGTTTTGTTTAGTTTATCAACTGTTTTTTCTCCAAATTTTCTGTTTAAAAAGATTTTAAATTTTTCTTTTTTTCCAAACCAACTAGCATCAAAGTAATGAATCATACAGGTATTTTCTGTAAATAAATTTTCTTTAAAGTTAAATGATAATGGATAGAAATATTCTCTTGGATAGATAGTTATATTATGTGGTAAATGTTGTATTTCATTTGATAAATGATCTAGTCCTAATTCATTTAATATTCTAGTCATTATTCTTGGTATAGACATTTTAAATAAATTATTTATGTCAAAATGTTCTTGACTTTGATAAAAGTCTAACATTCTTTTTGCAAAATATGTTTTAGGTTTGCTTGCACCCCATACTGCAGAATTTACCATAAATGAATCTTCTAATCCTAAAAATGTTTCATCGTTCCTTAAAAAATCTATTGGTTTTGTTATTAACATATCTGTATCAAAATATATTCCGCCTATATTATATATTGCTTTTGTTCTTGCGTAATCTGCAACAAAAGCCCATTTTTTATTTTCATAAGCTTCTTTAACAAAAGGACATTCATTAAAATCTACATTTGTTTCATCCCATTTTATTATTTCATAATCAGGCAAATATTTTTTCCATGATTCTATACATTTTTTAGTTAATTTTGATAGTGGTCTTCCACCAAACCAACAGAAGTGTATATATTTAGTATTCATAAAGTTAAACTCCTTCTTTAAGTGTATATATAAATTATAAGATATAAATAAGAAAAAAGCAATTTAATGCTTTCATTTTATTATTTTTTCTTTTTACTACTCTTTTTTGTGCGTTTCTTCAAATATTTTTAATCTAGTAGTTTCGTCTGACCATAATTTCAATAATTCATCTATTTCTTTATATAGTGATTGAGAAGAATTTATTATTCCATTTTCATAATATCCTTGTTTTAATATTTTTTTTATATTATTGAGTTCATTTGTTATTTTTTTGAGTTTTTCTTGATAATAATTTTTATTAAAATTATCAGAATAATAATCTTCTTGTATGTAATTCAATAATTTTTTTGTACTACTATTTTCTTTTAATTTTTTTATGCTTACTATTTTTTTATTTTTTTCTAATATATTTTTTAATATTATTTCAGTTTTTTTCCATGAATTAGTACAATAATTTTTTTTAATTATTGATTTTCCAAAATCATTTAAGCTAGTATAATCTCCAATCATTATTATATTTTTTTGTGTCAAAGAGAATTCTGCTATTAATGATGTGGGTTCAGCAATCAAAACATCGCCATCTATAACATAATCTAAAAAATCACCACCATTATATACTTTAATGTTTTCGCTTATAAATTCTTGAATCATATTTTTATATTTTTCTAATAATCCTTTATATTTTAATTCTGATTTGAGTAAGGGGTGCTCTAATATGAATAATTGTAAATTGTTATTTTTTGTAAAATTCAGTATATTTGAGAAAAATTCAAAAAAATATTTTTCATCTTTTATTGTCCATCTTGGTTTATAAACTATTTTAAGATTATTATTTGCTGGAAATAATTTGTTCCAATATTTATTTTTTTTATAGTCATTATAGTATTTATCCATTTTTAAACATCCTATAGGATAAAACTTGGAATTAATTTCTTTATTTTTCATAAATTCTTTTGATAAACTTTTCTCTTTCCTATCAAAGATAAAATGTCTATAGCAATTATAATAATATGTATTATTTAAAATAAAATTTTCATCATCTTTAACAATGATTGCACCATATTCAATATCGCATACTTTTGCTATTAAAGATAAATTAAATGAAGAATATTTCGATGTCCTATATATATCATAAGGATTTGAAACAAATATATAATCTGGATTATATTCAGAAAGATCAATATACTTCTTTGTTTTTTTATTAAAACTGTTAATACATTTTATACCACTTTTAATAATATATTTTCTTATTTCTTCTCCACTTATGTAATCTTTGTATTCTGTTTCTAAAGAATCTGTCGCGACTACAGTAACTGAAAAAGTTTCGTTTTTTAAACATTCATAATAAATAGTTTCAAAATTATTTACAAACAGATCATTAATTAGGAATAATAAATTTATTTTATTTTTTTTCATTATAACTTTCTTTGTATTTTCCACTTTTAATATCTTCTATCCATTCTTGATTATTTACATACCAATTAATTGTTTCTTTAATACC
Organism: uncultured Bacilli bacterium; assembly: GCA_934085875.1. GTDB lineage: Bacteria > Bacillota_I > Bacilli_A > RF39 > UBA660 > UMGS1124. The sequence continues at coordinate 15,322 of CAKOHQ010000023.1, forward strand.
TTCTTCAAATGTATAAGTTCTATTCCATCCAAGTTCTTTTTCTACCTTTTCAGAATTAATTGCATATCTTAAATCGTGTCCTGGTCTATCTGTTACATATGTTATTAATGATTCTGGTTTATTTAATTGTTTTAATATTGTTTTTACTACTTCTAAATTGGTTCTTTCAGAATGTCCTCCTAAATTATATACTTCACCATCTCTACCATTTCTTACAATCATATCAACACCAACATTGTGATCATGAACATGTATCCAGTCTCTAACATTTTCACCTTTTCCATATACTGGAATAGGTTCATCATTTAATGCCTTTGATATTACAACTGGTATTAATTTTTCTGGGAATTGATATGCACCATAATTGTTAGAACATCTTGATATTGTTACTGGTAACTTGAAAGTTCTTGCATATGCTAAAACTTGTAAATCTGCTCCTGCTTTGCTAGCAGAATAAGGACTTGATGTATGTATTGGTGTATCTTCTGTAAATAATAAATCAGGTCTATCTAGTGGTAGATCACCATATACTTCATCTGTTGATACTTGATGGTATCTTTTTACTCCATATTTTTTTGATGCGTTTAATAAAGTCATTGTGCCTAATATATTTGTATCTGCAAAAAGGTTAGGATTTTTAATAGAATTATCAACATGACTCTCTGCAGCAAAATTAATTACATAGTCAAATTTATATTGTTCAAATAATTTTTCTACCAATTCTTTGTCTCTAATATCGCCCTTTACGAACTCAAAATTATCTTTATTTTCTAGTTCTTTTATATTGTTATAATTACCTGCATAAGTCAATGCATCTAAACATATAAATTTATCTTCTGGATACTTGTTTACTACATAATGTAAGTAATTACTTCCTATAAATCCAGCTCCTCCAGTTATTAAAAATTTCATATTATTCTTCCTCCTCTGCTATTGATAAAATATATTTACCATATTCCGTTTGTTTTAACTCTTCTCCTATTTGTTTTAACTGTTCAGTTGTTATGAAACCTTGTCTCCAAGCAATCTCTTCAATACATGCAATATATAATCCTTGTCTAGATTGTACTGTTTCAACAAACATTCCTGCTTTAAGCATATTACTAGGACTACCAGTATCTAGCCAAGCAATACCTCTATGTAATAATTCTACTTTCAATTGCTTTCTTTTTAAGTATTCATTATTAACTGCAGTTATTTCAAGTTCTCCTCTTTCTGACGGTTTAACATTTTTTGCTATATCTATAACACTATTATCATAAAAATATAATCCTGGAACTGCATATTTTGATTTAGGGGTTTCTGGTTTTTCCTCAATAGATATTACATTTCCGTCATCATCAAATTCGACAACTCCAAATGCTTTTGGATTATTTACCTGATATCCAAATATTGTTGCAGGATTTTTTTCTTTTTTTATTCTATTAAATATGTCTGAGAAACCTTGACCATAGAATACGTTGTCGCCTAATATTAAACATACGTTATCATTTCCTATAAACTCTTCACCTAAAATAAATGCTTCTGCTAAACCTCTTGGTTTTTCTTGAATTTTATATGTGAAATTCACTCCTATTCTTTCACCTGAACCTAGTAAACTTTGATATTGTGCAATATCTTGTGGGGTAGATATTATTAATATATCTTTAATTCCTGCAAGCAGCAGAGTTGATATAGGATAATAAATCATTGGTTTATCATATATTGGTAATAATTGTTTTGATACAGATATTGTTGATGGGTAAAGTCTTGTTCCTTTTCCGCCTGCTAAAATAATTCCTTTCATATATCCTCCTAATATTTATTAATTATATCTATAATATAATTTATTTCTTCATCGCTCAATCCATAATACATAGGTAAACTAACTACTTTACTTGCTAGTTCTTCAGCTATCGGTAAATCTAATTCATTAAACTCTTCATAAGCTTTTTGTTTGTGTATTGCTCTTGGATAATGAACCATAGTCGGTATGTCATATTTTTTTAAATACTCTTGAAAATTTTCTCTATCATCAACTTGTACAACGTATTGGTGATATACATGGTAATTATCAACATTCTCAACTGGTAATTTTATTTTTTCATTTTTTATTTCATTGTTAAATCTTGAAGCAATTCTTCTTCTATCTTTATTCCATTTATCCAAATATGGCAATTTTACTGAAAGAATAGAGGCTTGTAATTCATCTAATCTGGAATTAAAACCTTTTTCGTTATGTATATATTTTTGATTTGAACCATAATTTCTCAATTCTCTTACTTTATCAGCTAATTCTTTGTCGTTGGTAGTTATGCAACCGCCATCACCTAAACATCCTAAATTTTTTCCTGGATAAAAGCTAAATTCTGCTATGTCCCCAAGTGAACCAGCTTTTCTTCCTTTGTATGTTGCTCCATGTGCTTGAGCTGCATCTTCAACTACTTTTAAATTGTGACGTTTTGCAATATCCATTATTTTATCCATTTCACAGCATTGTCCATATAAGTGTACTACAATTATTGCTTTTGTTTTATTAGTTATTTTTTCTTCTATTTTATCAGGATTGATAAGACAATCATCTTCATTAACTTCAACAAATACTGGCTTTGCACCACAATTTGAAACTGCTAAAGCTGTTGCAATAAATGTATGTGAGGGAATTATTACTTCTTCATTTTCTTTTATGCCTAAGGCTAGTAAAGATAATTTTATTCCTTCTAAACCATTTCCAACACCTACACAATATTTCGTACCACAATATTCAGCCCATTCTTGTTCAAATTGTTTTAAAAATGGACCATCAATATAATAACTGTTATCTAGCACTCTTTTTATAGCATCGTCTATTTCACTTCTTATTTCATTATGCATTAAATCTAATCTTCCAAAACTTATCATTTTTTATCACTACCTTCATTAAAATATTTTTTTGCTTTTTCTAAATAATCATTCCAATCTCTTATATAATCATTTTCATCATATTCGTGACTGGCTAAAACAACAAGTACTGCTTCATTTTCAAAATCAAACATTTCTCTCCATATCATTGGGCCTATGTATAATCCTTTATTTGGACTATCTAACTCAACAATTTCTTCTTCATATGGAGTTTTAATCAACACTTTTACTTTTCCGTGAACTGCAATTAATATTTGTTCTAAATCATTATGAGAATGGTATCCTCTTCTTACTCCATCTTTTACATCAAATATGTAATATATTCTTTTCAATGGGAATTCCAATTGTTTTGGATATTCAATTGGTATCATTTTACCTCTGTGATCTGTTATTTCATTAAAATTAACTATTTTACAATTCTTCATTTGTAACTATCCTTTCATAAATCGTTTCCAAGTTTTTATATGTTTTAATATTATAGTTTTCTAAAAACTTTTCAGAACGAAATCCTCTATTTAAAATAAAATATGAAATATTGCTTTTACAAGCAGCATAAATTTCTGCTTCACTGTCACCTATTAAAACGCAAGAATTATGTTGATTTTTTTTTATGAATTTATTTATATATTTTTCCTTTTCTTTTCCTGCATTTTTAGTAGAAACTTTAATTATTTTGTCTGCATATTTTATAATGTTAAGTTTTTTTAATTCTAATATTAAATTAATATATTTTTTTCGTGATGTTAAAAATACTATTTTATTTTTATTCTTTTTTCTTATATTTTTCAAGAAATCTGTTGTGTCGTGATATAATTTATCTGATTTTATATATTTAATATCTTCAATATGTCTTACCCATTTTTTACATATTTTTTTTGCTTGACTTTTATTAATTTTTAGTTCTTTTATCAAATAATTATAATTATTCATTCCATCTTCTTTCTTTTGAAAATAAGATTTTTCATTAAAATTATGATCTAATTTTTCTTTTTTCAATATCTTTTTCATCAGTATACAATGTCGTTGTTTGCTATTTATTAGAGTTCCATCTAAATCTATAAAATATATCATTTTATAACAATTTCCTCATATACTCTTAACACACTTTTTATTGATTTGTCTATTTTAAATAAATCCTCTGGTACATTTTCATTTAAAAGTGAAGTTAGCAATGCTCTTACTAATTGAAAACCAATTTTTGTAGATAATGCAGTACCAGCTCCTATTCTTAAGTTACAATCTATTAAAGCCCAATGATTATCTTTAGTTTTCATGAATTGAATACAAAATGCTTCTGGACATTCTATAATATTTACTAATTTTTTTATAGCTTGTTCTATTTCCTCATAATAAACAGGAACCATTTTAGTACATACTCCAGCTTTAGTAGCCACTCTTTTTCTTTGAAATATATTAATAGTTTTTCCGTTATATATTTCTGCAGTTATTTCTTCATGATCATCACAACATTCTTGTATAATATAATTGTTAAAATTAAAACTACTATTTTTTATTTCTTTACCCTGCACTTTTTTTACACCAGTAGAGCCAAATCCTGTAACAGGTTTTAATATATATAACTCTTCGTCTTTTATTTCTTTTTCATTAAAAACTTTTGGAGTTAATATACCATTTTCTGAAAGAAAATTATGCATTGTTTTTTTGTTTGATAATGTTTCTACTGTTTTTTTAACCGGTGCAGTAGTGTAGCAATTCAATTTTTTTAAATTTTGATTATCTTTTGAAAAGGTTGATAAATCAAAATCAATTAAAGGAATTATGATATCTATCTTTTCATCTCTAATTATTTCATAAATTTTTTCTTCATAATTATCTGCGAATATTGGTGGTACTTTATGAAATTTATGACAATATATTGTTGAAGGAACTAAATATTCTTCATTGATATCAGTTAGATGTATTTCGTATTTATCCTTAAAATATTCATTTATAATTTGACAAAAATGCCATGTAGTTGCAGTTCCTGCAGCAGTTATTAATATTTTTTTCATTTTATTTTTCCTTTCTCAAATTAAATATAATATATAATATATAATATATAATTATTGTGACAACAGCAAACATAATAATTAAAGCAAACGGATCATCAAAAAATCTTGTGAATGATGTTGTTAATATAGAGCCTAGAACTAAAGCGTCATTTACGATGTAATCTTGAGAATCTATTTCTTTCATTAAAAAATATAATGGGATTATAT
>CAKOHQ010000024.1 GCA_934085875.1 uncultured Bacilli bacterium
ACAACAGATGAGAATAGATGTTTAATACTTATCGATAATGAAGTAGTAAATAAAGTAGATGAATATACTACAAAAGAAATATGTGAGGCAAATAATGGAACATGGACAAAAACAGCATATGATGCAACACATTCTAATATAAAAAATTCAACAATAAAAGATGGAACAGATTCATGGTACAAAACAAATATAGAAGATAAAGGTTATTCAAAATATATTGCAGACACATTATTTTGTAATGATAAAAAATCATATAGGTACTCAGCAGTTGGAAATACAACATCATATTTTAGAGGAATACATTTTGAAGGTTGGTCAAACAAAACTGGTATTTTAAATCCTACATTAACTTGTTCTCTTAGTACAACAAATGATTATTCAAGATTTACAGTAAATAAAAATCTAATATCTTCAGATTTAATGACAAATGGAAAATTAACATATCCAATAGGATTATTAAGTGCAGAAGAATTAGTATTCGCTGGTGCTTTCATTTCCAGTGAAGCAGATACCACATATTATATGCAAATAGGTTTCCATTTTTGGCTATTAACACCATCAAGGATGTCAAGCGGTAATGGAGTTATAGGAACAAGGTATTCAGATTCAGGATGTAATACGTCATATTATAACGCAAAACTATATATTAGACCTGTAATAAATCTAAAAAAAGATTTAAAATTTACAGGAACTGGTACAAAAGATGATATGTATAAAATAGTAGAATAATTTTACTATTTTTTTGTTTAAAAATAATTATAAATTATCATAATATAGATGGTGATATATAAATGGATATATTAAATGCTTTATTCAGAACAATTTTCTTCTATTTCTTTGTAGTATTTGCTTATAGAATAATGGGAAAAAGAGAAATAAGTCAACTTGAAATAATAGACTTAATAGTTTCTATTTTGATGGCAGAATTAATAGCAATCAGTATAGAAAATATAAATGATTCTATGATACTTGCAATAGTACCTATAAGTGCTTTAGTTATATTAGAAATTGTACTTGCAAAAATATCTCTTAAATCTAGAAAATTTAATAATATTATGGGAGGTAAGCCTAGTATTATTATTAATAATGGTAAAATAAATTATAAAGAACTTTTAAAAAATAGATATAGTTTAGATGATTTATTGCTAGAATTAAGACAAAAAAGTATTAAATCTATAAATGATGTAGAATATGCCATATTAGAACAAAATGGTAAACTTAGTATATTTAAATATAATATTTTAAAAACAAAAAGTGATTTTCCTATGCCACTTATTATTGATACAGAAATACAATATGAAACTCTTAAATACATTAATAAAAATGAAGATTGGTTAATTAATAATTTACATAATAAAAAAATATTATTAAACGATGTATTCTACTCATTTTATAAAAATAATAAAATTTATATTATAAAAAAATAATATGCTTGAAAAAGATGATTATATATTATATTATTAATATGGTGATCATATGAATAAGAAGTTGGCTGGTATTATTGGTATAATATTGAGTATTTTATTTTTAGTATATTTTAATGATATATTTTATAAATTATTAATTGTTTTAAATATTGATATTAATAGTTATAGCATATTAACAAAATCAATTATAGATTTGATAATAAAATTGTGTATGTGTTTTATAATATATTTAATTTATAAAAAAGATTTTAAACATAGTAGAAAGAGTAATAATATTTTTAAAAGTATATTATTTATGTTAATTTATTTGATTGTCTTAATTTTAGGAGTATATTTATTTGGTTATATTATAAATTATTTGGGTAATTTATTTAATGTTAGTATTATAAATAATGTTTACTATAATATATTTAATAAGAAAATAGATATTTATTTGATTATAAAAATAATTAATGATTATGTTCTTATACCTTTTATATATTCTTCTTTAGTCATACTAAGTGTAGATAAGTTATGTAGAAGAAATGATATATTTATATTGTTGTGTGGTTTACTAGGTGGAATATGTTATGCACTTACATTACATGGTACGTTTATTTATACATTATTAAATTCATTAAATACTTTCATTATTTATTGTGTACTTGCTATGGCTTATAGAAAAAATAATAGTATTTATTTTAGTATAATATTATATGGATTATATTTAGTTAGTTATGGTGTTATATTAAATTATTTAGGATGGTAATATGAATAAAGATAAAATTTATAATATAGTAAGATTGCTTACTTGTTTAGTCTTCTTCTTTTCTATTGGTAGTTTAACAAATTTAATATTTAAAGTATTTAATTTTGATAAAAATAATATGAATGTTTTTGATAATGTTTTATATTCTTTTGTTGTTTCTCTATTCTTATTTATTTTATTATTTTTTATGTATAAAGATACTATAAAAAAAGATTTTTATATTTTTAGGAATAATAAAAAGACATATATTAATTATACTGTAAAAATGTTTATTATATTTATAATTGTTAAATACTTTGTTGGTATTATATGTTCATTAATAATGAATTTTATGGGAATTGATTCAACATATATGGTTAGTAATAATCAAAATTTAATTGAACAGTATGTAAAAAATGCTCCTATTCTAATGTTTATTTCTGTTTCTATCTTAGGACCTTTTTATGAAGAATGTATATTTAGATTAGGATTTAGAAAAGTGATAGATAATAAGTTTGCGTATATTATTATAAGTGGAACATTATTTGGAATATTACACGTTTTTCCACTTAGTGAAGGAGTAACATTACCAATTGGTTTAATCCAGTCAGTAAGTTATGTAGTTATGGGGTGTTTCTTTTCTTATATATATTATAAGAATAATAATATTTTTATTTCTATAATATTACATTTTCTTAATAATTTTATTAGTGTATTATTAATGTTAAAAATGTTGTTTTGATGCTTGACTAGTTATAAAAAATAAAGTAAAATATATCTATATTCTTGTTGAAAGAAAAGTAGATATATTTTTATATATAAAGAGAGGACTAGAATGGTGTGAATGTCTATATATAAAGTATTATTGAAGACACTTTCAAATGAGCAAGAGCGTATATTCACGTTAAGAATAAAGAGAGTACACTTGTAAAGTAAGGTGGCACCGCGGAATTTATTTTCGTCCTTACATTATCAGGTGTTTTTATTTTAGAAAGAGGGATTTTATGATAACAAAACAAAAAGGTACTTATGATGTAATGGGTATTGAAGCTAAAAAGAGAAAATATGTATGTGATGTAATAGATGCAATATGTGAGAAATATAATTATACTTATATAGAAACGCCAATATTTGAATCTAGTGAGTTATATCATAGAAGTGTTGGAGAAACAAGTGATATAGTAACAAAAGAGACTTATGATTTTAAAGATAGAGGTGATAGAAATATTACCTTACGTCCAGAAGGAACAGCTGGTGTTGTTAGAAGCTTTATAGAAAATAAATTATATGGGAATATGACGGAACCATTTAAAGTTTATTATAATGGTCCTATGTTTAGATATGAAAGACCACAAAGCGGTAGAACTAGACAATTTACTCAATTTGGTATCGAATGTATAGGTACGGACGATGTAATGAGTGATGCAGAAGTTATTAGCCTTTCATATAATACTTATAAATTATTAGGAATAGATGTGAGTGTTAGAATTAATAGTTTAGGTGACGACGAATCTAGAGATAATTATAGAAAAGCATTAATAAATTATTTTACACCAATAATAGATAATTTATGTGAAGATTGCAAAGAAAGATTAAATAAAAATCCACTTAGAATATTAGATTGTAAAGTGGATGCAGATAGTGATTATTTAAAAAATGCTCCTAAGACAATAGATTATTTAAATGAAGAAAGTAAAAAAAGATTTGAAAAATTACAAGAATATTTAGATTTAATGGATATAAATTATGAAATTGATACTAATTTAGTTAGGGGACTTGATTATTATAATCATACAGTGTTCGAAATAGTAGGAAATATACCAGAATTTGGTAATGCAAATGTACTAGGTGGTGGAGGTAGATATAATGGTCTAGTTAAAGAATTAGGTGGACCAGAAGTACCTGCTGTTGGATTTGCAATGGGATTAGATCGTACTATACTTGCAATGGAAACATTAAATATAAATTTTAAAATAAAAGAAGATATAGATTTATTTATAATGTATGGTAATGAAGATGAAAAAGATACTGCAACATATTTAATACAAGATTTAAGATTGAATGGATTTAGTGTAGAAACTGATCTGATGAATAAATCATTTAAAAATCAATTTAAATCTGCTGATAGATTTAATGCAAAATATTTAATTATTTTAAATAGTGAAGATATAAAACAATATAAAGTAAAAGTAAAAGATAATATGACTAAAGAAGAAGAGTTAGTTAACATTAATGATTTAGTAGATTATTTAGATACAAAAATGTAAGGAGAAAAAGTTATGGATATAAAAGATATATATAAAGAGAAAGAAATAGGAAAAACATATAAAGTTTCAGGATGGGTTAGAAATCATAGAAAACAAGCAAAGTTTGGATTTATTGATTTAAATGATGGAACATATTTTGATAGTATTCAAGTTGTTTATGATGATAAATTAGATTGCTTTGATGAAATACAAAAATTAAAATTAGGTTCTGCAATTACAGTAGAAGGTGTATTAAGAAAGTCACCTGCTAGTGGACAAGAATTTGAACTTGAATTATCTAGTTTTGTTTTAGAAGGAGATTGTAGTGATGATTATCCTCTACAAGCAAAGGGTAGACCTACACGCGAATATTTACGTGAAATATCTTATTTAAGACCTAGAACTAATTTATTTAGAGCTGTATTTAGAATAAGAAGTATTGCAGCTTATGCAATACATAAATATTTTCAAGAAAATGGATATGTATATTTTCATGCTCCATTAATTACATCTAGTGATTGTGAAGGTGCTGGAGAAATGTTTCAAGTTACTACACTTGATTTAGATAAAGTTGCAAATACTGGAAAAGTAGATTATAGTAAAGACTTTTTTGGAAAGCAAGCGTCTTTAACTGTAAGTGGTCAATTACAAGCAGAAACTTTTGCACTTGCTTATAAAAAAACTTATACATTTGGGCCAACTTTTAGAGCAGAAAATTCAAATACAAAAACTCATGCTAGTGAATTTTGGATGATCGAACCTGAAATTGCATTTTGTGATTTAGAAGGCGATATGGAAATAATGGAAAGTATGCTTAAATATGTTGTTAAATATGTACTTGATAATGCTAAAGAAGAAATGGCTTTCTGTGATAAATTTGTTGAAAAAGGTTTAATAGATAAATTAACTAAATTAGTGAATTCTAAATTTACTAGAATATCACATCATGATGTTATAACACTTTTAAAAGAAGCAAAAGTTGATTGGGAATTTACTCCAGAATATGGTGAAGATATTGCAAAAGAACATGAAAAATATATAACTGAATATTTTGATGGACCTGTATTTATTACAAATTGGCCAAAAGATATAAAAGCATTTTATATGAAACAAAACGACGATGGAAAAACAGTTGCTGCCGTTGACTTAGAAGTTCCTGGTGCTGGTGAATTAATGGGTGGATCTGAAAGAGAAGCAGATTATGACAAATTAGTTCGTCGTATGGATGAATTAGGAATGGATAAAGAAGGAATGGATTGGTATATTAATCTACGTAAATTTGGTGGATGTAAACATTCTGGATTCGGTATGGGATTTGAAAGATTACTAATATATTTAACAGGTGTAGAAAATATAAGAGATGTTATACCTTATCCTAGAACTCCAGGAAACTGTGAAAATTAAAGTGTTATATTAGTTTAGGAATATTAAGTTAAAAATTTACCTCTCTTTTTTAAAGAGAGGTAAATAAAACGTAAAAAAGAATTTTTATAATAAAAATTCTTAGATACATCACAATCATTTTTCGTTTATTGTTATAATGATTGTAGCCATAAAAAATGATGCTTAAGCATATAGGCTTAAATGTCTATCACAAATCATTAAGGTAGACATCCAATTGAGCAAACTGAATGTTCCTCTAATATTTTATGAAGTTTTACTTCACAAATACATTATAACATGACAAAATAAATATTTCAATAAAAAAATAAATAGAATATATGTAAAAATATATTGATAACATATATATTAAAATGATATAATTAATTCAGGAACATTAAGTTTTGGGTGTCTACCTCTTATTCTTACATTTATAAAAGAGAGGAGGTTTGATTTATGAATAAAAGAGTCTTTATAATAAAGATATTCCGATATTTATCTATCATTTTATCTCTTCTTATCATTCTGATAAGAGAAATAAAAAAATGACACTTAAGCATATAGGCTTAAATGTCTATCAACACAAATAGGTAGACATCCAATCAATCAAACTGAATGTTCCTTTAATATTTTATGAAGTTTTTCTTCATAAATACATTATAACACAATAAAATTATTTAATCAATATATATAAAGAAGGGAAATTATGAAAAAAGTATTTAATAATGAAATAAATGAAAATAACGTAAATCAAATTGTTGAACTATATGGTTGGGTACAAAAAGTACGTAATTTAGGTGGTTTAATATTTATAGATTTAAGAGATAGAACTGGTTTGATACAATTAGTAGTAAATCCAGAAAATAAAAATTATGAACTTGCTAATACATTAAAAAGTGAATATGTAATTAAAGTTACTGGTAAAGTTGTAGAAAGAATAACAAGTAATGAAAAAATTAGTACTGGTAAAATAGAAGTTATAGTAGACGAGTTAGAATTAATAAATACATCAATAGAAACTCCATTTCAAATAATAGATGGCGTCAATGCTAATGATGATACACTTTTAAAATATAGATATTTAGATTTAAGAAGAAATAGTTTGATGGATAATTTTGTATTAAGACATAAAATAACTATGTCTATAAGAAATTATTTAGATAAATTAAATTTTTTAGAAATTGAAACACCTATACTTTGTAAAAGTACACCAGAAGGTGCAAGAGATTATTTAGTTCCATCAAGGATATTTAATGGTAAGTTTTTTGCACTTCCTCAATCTCCTCAAATATATAAACAACTACTAATGATAGGTGGAGTAGAAAGATATTTTCAAATTGCAAAATGTTTTAGAGACGAAGATTTGAGAGCTGATAGACAACCAGAATTTACACAAGTAGATGTTGAAATGAGTTTTATAGATGAAAATGATATTATGAGTCTTTGTGAAAATTTGGTTGTTAATGTATTTAAAGAGACTAAAGGAATAGATATTAAATTACCACTACTTAGAATGAAATATGATGATGCAATAAGAATGTATGGATCTGATAAACCAGATTTAAGATTTGATATGCGTATTAATGATATAACTAATATATTTAAAAATACTAATATAGAATTCTTTAATAAAGTAATAGCTAATAATGGAGTAATAAATGCTATTGTAGGTAAAGATTTAGCTAGTACATATACTAGACGTGAAATTGATAAATTAACTGAATATGTTAAAACTTATAAAGCTGGTGGGCTTGCATATATTAAATTTGGTGAAGAAATAACAGGTAGTGTTAAAGGGTTAACTGATGAAGAAATAAAAGATTTAAAAGAAGAATTATTAAAAAATAATAATGATATTGTGTTTATTATTTGTGGTAAAGAATCTTTAGTAAAAACATCTTTAGGTGCTTTAAGATGTAAGGTTGCAAGAGATAATAATTTGATAAAAAAAGATGATTATAAATTATTATGGGTTACTGATTTTCCATCATTTGAATGGAGTGATACAGAAAATAGATTTGTTGCGTGTCATCATCCATTTACAAGTCCTAAAGATGAAGATGTTGATAAATTATTAACTGATAAAGCACACTGTTATTCAAAAGCTTATGATATAGTAATTAATGGATATGAAGCAGGTGGTGGAAGTATAAGAATTCACAAAGAAGATGTTCAAGAAAAAATGTTTAAAGCACTAGAATTGAGCGAAGAAGATATAAAAGAAAAATTTGGTTTCTTTGTAGATGCATTAAAATATGGAACACCTCCACATGGAGGATTTGCTCTTGGACTTGATAGATTAACAATGATTTTAGCTGGTACAGAAAATATAAGAGATGTTATAGCATTCCCTAAAACAACTAGTAGCAATGATTTAATGAGTGAAGCACCAAATGTTGTAAGTACTAAGCAATTAGATGAATTAGGAATAAAAGTGAGTGATAAAGATGAGTAAATTTACAAAAGAATTAATTAATGATTATGCTGATAAATTACTTATAGGGTTGACAGACAAAGAAACTGAAACTATATTGGATGAATTTGAAGTAATTGAAGCTAATATGGATTTAATAAATGAAATAGATGGAATTAAAGATGTTTCAGTACAAGATTATCCATTTATTATAGAAACACAACCTAGAGATGGTAAAACAATAATAAATGATGATGTAAAAGATATATTAAAGAATTCAGATAATGTTAGTGATAGAGAAATAGAAGTACCAAAGGTGGTGGGATAATGTTAGAAGAATTACATAATAAATTAGTAAACAATGAAATATCATCTAATGAATTAATTAAAGAAACATTAAAAAAATCTCATGAAGTTCAAGATGAATTGAATGCTTTTGTTACAATATGTGATAATGCAACTGGTGAAGTAAATACTAATATTTTATCTGGAATTCCCTATGTTGCAAAGGATAATTTATCTACAAAGGACATTCTTTCAACTGCAAGTAGCAATACATTAAAAGATTATATACCATTCTTTGATGCTACTGTTGTTAAACGTTTAAAAGACAAAGGTGCAGTATTAATAGGAAAAAGTGCCATGGACGAATTAGGTATGGGCGGAACAGGGACAACTTGTCATACAGGAAGAGTCAAAAATCCTTGGGATACTTCACGAATAACTGCAGGTTCTAGTGCAGGAAGTGCAGCATTAGTTGCAAGCGGAGTTGTACCTTATGCTCTTGGAAGTGATACAGGAGATAGTATAAGAAAACCAGCTGCATATTGTGGGGTAGTTGGCTATAAACCTACATATGGTGCAATTAGTAGATTTGGGTTATTTCCTTTCGCATCAAGTTTAGATCATGTTGGGGTTTTAACACGTAGTGTACGCGATGCTGCAATTGTAGTTGATAATGTTGTTGGAATCGATGAAAATGATATGACAACTATTGATTTAGAGCCTAATTTAACTAATAATTTAGCTAATGATATAAAAGGTAAAAAAATATTTTATATAAAAAATCTATTAGACAATTTAGTTGATAATGAAGAAACAAATAAAATATGAGAAGAATTTAAAAATACCATAAATCACTTAGAAAAATTAGGATGTACAGTTTCTGGAATAGATATAGATATGAAATTATTAAAAGCTATATTTCCAACTTATGTATGTTTAAGTTGTGCAGAAGCAACTAGTAATGATTCTAATTTAACAGGAATTATATTTGGACCAAAAGGAGAAGGAGAAAACTACATTGATATGATTAAAGATCATAGAACTAAAGGATTTTCATCTCTTATTAAACGTAGATTTGTTATAGGATCATATGTTTTACAAAAAGAAAATCAAGAAAAATATTTCTTAAATGCAAAAAGAGTTAGGAGATTAATTACAATTAAAATGAATGAATTGTTTGGTACTTATGATGCAATGATTATGCCTGCAAGTGGTAAAATAGCTCCGAAATTTGAAAATGTTAATGAAGAAATAAGCGGTAACGAACAAATATTAGAAAACTTAATGGCAATTGGAAATTTCGGAGGATATCCTAGTATAACAATCCCAAATGGCTTTGTTGATGATTTACCTATTGGTATTAATATCACTGGTAATATAATGAAAGATAAAGATGTTTTAAATATTGCATATAAATTAGAATCAACATATGACTTTAAAGGTCAAATAGCAAAGGAAGTGAAATAATGGAATTAATACCTGTTATAGGACTTGAAATGCATGCTGAAATGAATTCTACAACCAAAGTGTTTTCACCAGCAGAGAATACATATAATGATATTTCGAACTTACACGTAAATAAGATTGATGTTGCACTTCCAGGTATTTTGCCAGTATCCAACAAAGAATGTATGGAACGTGCTATTGAAATGGCTTTAATACTAAAATGTGATATACCAGATTATTTTATATTTGATAGAAAAAATTATTACTATCCTGATTTACCAAAAGGATATCAAATAACACAATTTCATAAACCTATCGGAACTAATGGTAAATTAAATATTATGGTAGATGATAAAGAAATAGTTATAGATATTTTAGATATTCACTTAGAAGAAGATTCTGCATCTTTAGACCATTATTCATACTTTTCTTTAATAGATTATAATAGAGCAGGTGTACCACTTTTAGAAACAGTTACAGCACCATGTATGCATTCATCACGTGAAGCAGTAGCATTCTTAGATACTATGAAAAATATATTTAGATACACAGGAATAAGTGATGCAGATGTAAAAAGAGGACAAATAAGATGCGATGTAAACGTTTCTATGATGGAAAAAGGTAGCACTGAATTCGGTACTAAAGTTGAAGTTAAAAATGTAAATAATATAGGAAATGTAGAAAAAACAATAGATTATGAAATAAAAAGACAAACAGAATTAATTTTATCTGGTAAAAAAGATGAAATAGTACAAGAAACAAGAAGATTTGATGAAACAACTGAAACTACTATAAGTATGCGTAGTAAAGTCGATGCAATAGATTATAAATACTTTATAGAACCAAATATACCTCCATATAAAATAACAGATGAATTAATAAATGAAATTAAAACACGTATACCAATTCTACCTAATGAAAAAAAATTAAAATATATTAATGAATTAGGACTATCTAATACAGATGCTACAATAATTATAAAAGATAAAGATATAAGTGATTATTTTGATAAATTAATAGATTTAAATTGTGATATAAAATTATCTACTAATTGGGTAATAAATAATTTAACAGATTATTTAAATAATACTGATGTTTCTATAAAAGATATATATTTAATACCAGAAAGATTAGCATTTATAATAAATTCTATTAAAGATAATAAAATAAAGTCAAAACAAGCAAAAGAGTTATTTAATAAATCTTTAGAATTAAAACATGATCCAAAAGAATTAATTAAAGAATTAGGTATGGAACAAATAAATGATAGCAACCAATTAGAAAGTATGATAAAAACAATACTTAATAATAATACTAAACAAATAGAATTATATAAAAATGGTAAAACTAATATGTTTGATTTCTTTGTAGGACAAGTTATGAAAGAAACTAAAGGAAAAGCAAATCCAGTATTGGTTAAGGAAATACTTATTAAAGAATTAGAAAATAGATAATATAAAAATACAAAGATTTTATTTTACTTTGTATTTTTTTAGTACATAAAATTTTATTTAATTATAATATATATTTATCACAAAATTTACTTATTCCATCATTATCATTAGTATCTGTTATATAATCTGCTATACTCTTTATTTTTTCTATTGAATTACCCATTGCAACACTTGTACCAACACTATTAAACATATCTATATCATTAATACTATCTCCAAAACAAATACTATTTTCTTTATTAATATTTAATATTTTTAATAAAGATTTAATAGCATTTCCTTTATTAACATTATCATTTACTATATCAAAGAAATAATAACCATTATTAATTTCATTTAAATAATCAAGTGATTTATTAATTACTTTTAAATTAGTATTGTTGTTAATAAATAATTCTATATCTTTCATAACATTAATATCTTCATTGCTAATTACTAACTGTAATTTATTTTCTTCAATCTCATTTAAATTATTTACAATTATTTTATCCTTTGTATTTTTAACAAACTTATTAGAATACTTATTATTTATAGTATTTATTATAAAACCTGATTTAGTTTTGTTTGAATAATCCCATAAATATTCTAAATCCTTACTATATAAAGTATGTGAAATAATAATTTTATTTAATAAATTATCATATATTAAAGCACCATTATTTGAAATAGTATACTTAGATTTTTTAATTACTTTTAAATATTGTTTTAAAAAACTATTTATTCTACCAGAACAAAAAACGATATAAATATTTTTTTCAATTAATCTATTCAAAGTATTAATTGTATTTTTTGTAATTTCTTTATTGGAATTAATTAATGTTCCATCCATATCAAAAAAAGCTATTTCTACGTTTATTTTATTCAATTTTATCACCAAAATTATTATATCAAAATAAAAATAATTTTTCACGTTTTTTGATTGATACTTTGTTTAATATTTGATATAATTTACTTATCATAGGAGAGTGTGTTATGAATAATAAAGGGCAGGCTTTAGTTGAATTTGTAATAATATTTCCAATAATGATATTTGCATTATTAATAATTGTAGATTTTGGAATGATTAGTTATGATAAAAATAAATTAGAAAATATAATTACTGATGTTGGAGAAATGTATAAAAATAATGAATCAGAACAAGAAATAAATAAATTTGTTCATGATAATGATAAAGATATTAATTATAGTATTTTAGATAAATCTAAGTATGTAGTAATAAGATTAGAAAAAAAATACAATTATTTGACTCCAGGATTAGATAAAATATTTAAAATTAAAAATATTACAGTAGAAAGGGAAATATATAATGAATAATGATGGAAAGATAAATATATTGTTTGTTTTAATACCTGTATTCTTAATAGTAACATTGATTTTAGTAGATACTTTAATAAGTTTTAGTGAAAATAAAACTTTTAGAGTTATTACAGAAGATATTATTAAAAGTACTTTAGAAGATGATAATATAGATAGTAGTGAATATTTAAATGAAATTAAAAGAAAATATTCTGAAAAAAATTATGATACTGAAATGTTAGTTGTTAACGAAGAAGGAAACGGTATATACTTAGAAAATGAGAATAAATATTTTGGATTATTGTCTTCGTTAAAAACAAGTAAAAGTAAAAAAGAAAAAGTTGATATATTTGGTATTACTTTTAACCTAAGAAAAAATAGTAAAAGTATAATAAAAGTTAAAGCATATTATGATTATGATGACAATTTAAAATTTGATTATGTTAAGTAGGTGATATTATGGCTATTAATGGTGGAAAAATTCTTTGTTTATTTGGAGTTAAGGGTGGAATAGGGAAAAGTGTTTTAGCTCTTAATTTAGCAGGTGTTGCAAATAATAACAAAATAAAAACATTAATTATAGATATGGATATATATGGTGGTTCTATTGCGTTTGCACTAAATAAGAATAATAATAAAACTATTTATAATTTTGTAGATGATTATAATAATAATCGCTTTCAAGATTTAAATGATTATATAACTAAATATAATGAATATATAGATTTCATAGCTTGTCCTAAAGATCCTAGAAAATCAAATAAAATAGATAGTACTTACTTAGAAATATTATTAAATAAAGCTAGATTTAATTATGATTTAATAATATTAGATACTAATCATATTTTAAATGAAATAAATTTATGTATTATGGATAAA
Source organism: uncultured Bacilli bacterium (assembly GCA_934085875.1). Taxonomy (GTDB): domain Bacteria; phylum Bacillota_I; class Bacilli_A; order RF39; family UBA660; genus UMGS1124. The sequence continues at coordinate 13,554 of CAKOHQ010000024.1, forward strand.
AGTGATTTAATCTTGTTTGTAGTTACTAACGACATGTTTGATTTAAAAAATATGAGAAGTTTAATAGGTATATTTAAAGATTTAGAAAAAACAAATTATAAAGTATTATTAAATAATAGTTATAGGAATGATAAAAACTATTATGATATACAAGCTATTAAAGATATTATTAAAAATAATATTGATTATAGTATAAGTGATAAATACTATGTAAAAAATATACAAGAAATTATAGATAATGGTGATATAATTACATTAAATAAAAAATATGTTGGTACTAGAGACTATAAAGTATTAGATTTAATAATAGAGAATGTATTGGGGATGGATTATGATAAATAATGAAGATGATAAAACTTTATTAAATGCTTTTGAAATAGAAAGAAAGAAAACTAAAGATGAAAATATAAAAGATTATGATGTTTTTCCTGATAAAGTTTTATTAGATAAATTAAGAAGTAGTATAATAGAAAATATTATTGATAAAGAAGTTCCGGTTGGATTATCTTTAGAGAGTTTTATTAATGATCAAATAGATGCTTCTATTGAAGGTTATGATTTAACTAATTTGGAACGTAGTCATATTTTTAATATGATTGAAGATGAAATAAATGGTAATGGACCTTTAACTGAATTATTAAAAGATAAAGATATTACTGAAATAATGGTTAATGGACCACATGAAGTTTATATTGAAATTGATGGTAGAATTAGAAAAGATGAAAGTGTTTCATTTATAAATGATGAACATATAGTTCGTACAGTTCAAAGATTAATTCAACCACTTGGAAGAACAATAGATAGTGCAAATCCGATGGTTGACTCCAGATTGTCAGATGGATCACGTATAAATGCTGTAATACCTCCATTAAGTGTTAAAGGACCAATAGTTACTATTCGTAAATTCAAAGATGATATGGTTAATATTGATGAACTTTTAAGAATAGGTACATTAACTAATGAAATGGCTAAGTTTCTAGAGGCAAGTGTTAAAGGAAAACTCAATATAATTGTGTGTGGGGGTACTGGTAGTGGTAAGACAACTCTATTAAATATTCTCGGAAGTTTTATAGATAATGTTGATAGAATTATAACAATAGAAGATGCTGCTGAACTAAAACTTCATCAAGAACACGTTATTTCTCTAGAAACTAGAACAGTTAGCTATGGTGCTGGTAACGAAATTACTATTAGAGATTTAGTTAGAAATGCGCTTCGTATGAGACCTGATAGAATCATAGTAGGCGAATGTCGTGGTAAAGAAGCTTTTGATATGTTACAAGCAATGAATACAGGTCATGATGGATCACTTACAACTATACATGCTAATGGTGTTGTAGATGCATTAAATAGACTAGAAACTTTGGTTCTTATGAGTGGGCTTGAAATTCCTATAAAAGCTATAAGAGAATATATAGTTAATGCAATAGATCTAGTTATAAATATTGAAAGAATGGCAGATGGAAAAAGAAAAATTACTAATATTAGTGAAATAGTTAATATAGAAAAAGGAGAAATCAATTTAAAACCTATTTTTGAATTTGTTCAAAATGGATTAACTGATTCCAAAGAAGTTAATGGTTCATTCAAAATGAATAAAGAACGTCCTATAATATTAGATAAAATAAGATCAAGAGGTATTGATATAATTGATGATTTATATAAATAAGGAGTGGTAATATGAATTCATATATTGTTGGTGTAATAGCAATAATATTAACAATAATTTTATTTATTTTATGTTACTTTTTGTTATCTAATATATTTATAAATTATGATACTAGATATCTGAATTATTCTATAACAAGTTTAAAAACAAATGAATTAACTTTTTTTGAAAAATTATTTAATTTATTTTGGAAATATGTTAAAAAAACTAGTACTTTATTAAATAAAAGTGAACTATTTAAAAGATATGGTAATAAATTCAATAAATACATAAATTACAAAGACATACATAGTATAAGAGGTATAGATTATATTAGTATAAAATTTATAATTAGTATATTATTTGGAATACTATATTTAATATCTACTTTATTTAGTGTTAGTTATAATAGTTTTGCATTAATAATAATAATGTTTTTAAGTTTCTTTATATTAGATATATATTTTAAAATTGAATATAAAAGTAGAAGAAAAAGTATAGAGAATGATTTATTAAGTGCTATTATTATAATGAATAATGCTTTTAAAAGTGGTATGAATATAATGCAAGCTATTAACATTGTTGAAAATGAATTAGAAGGTCCTATAAAAGAAGAATTTAAGAAAATTAATTTAGATATTAAATATGGCTTAAGTTTAGAAGTTGTCTTTGAAAGATTCTATAATAGAGTAAAAATAGAAGATATAAAGTATATCGCTAGTAGTTTATCACTTATAAACAAAACTGGTGGAAATATTGTTAAAGTTTTTGGATCTATTGAAAAGAATTTTTATGATAAAAAGAAAATTAATGATGAAATGAATTCATTAATAAGTAGTAGTGTATTCATGTATAGATTATTAATTACAATACCAATAATTCTATCATTACTTATATTATTTATTAATCCTACATTTTTCTTACCCCTAATAAATACACTATTAGGTAAAATAATTATATTAATTATTTTAATATTTTATGTATGTTATATATTTGTTATAAAAAGAATTATGAAGGTGATAGTGTGAATAGTATATATAGAAAAAAAACAATCAAAAGATTAGATAAGAAATTCAAATTATTAGGCATTAAATATAATAGTACTAAATTTATGAATTATAGAGTATTAATAAGTTTATTTATATTATTAATATTTCTTATTTTAAGTAATAAAGGATACATATATGGACCTTTGTTTGCTGTTTTAATTTATTTTTCATTTGAATACTATTTAAATTATAAAATTAAATTGAGAAAAGAAATGTTAAATTATCAAGCAATATTCTTTTTCCAAATATTATCTTTAACTTTAGAGGGTGGTAAAGATTTACAAGGTGGTATAAAACTTACTTGTAATGCTATTGATAATGATATATCTAATGAATTTAAAAAAACTTTACATGAAGTTGAATTAGGTAAAAGTTTGAATGAAGCTATTAATAATATGAAAAATAGAATACCAAGTGAAGAAATAAATACAGTATTATTAAATATTACACAAAATGCTTTATTTGGTAATAATATAATAGAATCTTTAAATAATCAAATAGAATATTTAAGAGATAAGAAAATGCTAAATATTAAAGGAAAAATAAATAAAATGCCAGTGAAAATTAGTGTAGTATCTGTTATATTTATTATACCTATAATCTTACTTTTACTATTAGGTCCTGTTGTTATAAATTTTCTTGCTAAATAATAAATAAAATTATATAATTATTAAGAGGTGTCGATATGAATAAATTTTGTACAAACTGTGGTCAAGAGTTAGATAATGATGCAACATTTTGCTATAACTGTGGTAAAAAAATTATAGATGATAAAAATAATAATGAAAATAATACACAAAATAACACTAATAAAAAATCAGATGATGGAGTAAAAATTACAACACAAAAAAGTAAAATTGCTGCTGGATTATTTGGAATATTTTTAGGTAGTTTAGGAATACATAATTTTTATTTAGGTTATAATAGTAAAGCAACGGCTCAACTTTTAATATCAGTATTATCATGTTTTACATTATCTTTTATAAGTGGCATTTGGGGCTTTATAGAAGGTATATTAATACTTACTGGTTCTATAAATGTTGATGCGGAAGGAAATCCTCTTGCAGAATAAAAAAGAAATAAATATATTAATGATAAGTGGAATATTACTTCTATTTATCATTTTATTTTTGAAACCAATTTGTATATTTAAATATATCACACATATACCATGTCCAATGTGCGGAATAACTAGAGGAATTAAATCTATTTTAAATTTCAATATAATAGATTCTCTTAAATATAACTTATTATCTATACTTACATTATTATTTATAACTACATTTTATATATTGTATATTTTATCAATCATATTAAGAAAAAATTATATAAGTTGCTATTATAATTATTTTGTGATAAACTTTAAAACAATTATTTATATATTATTAATTAATTGGTTAATTAATATATTAAAAGGGGTGTTTTAATGTATATAAATATTGTTTTATCATTCTTATTATGTTATGACTAAAAAAGAACTTGATGAAATAGATGATAAAAAAATTAACTAATGTAAATATATTGTATATTTAAGAAAATTATTAATAAACATATTTTAAATATGTTTTTTTTATGATATAGTTTTGTTAGGGTGTAATAATGAAAAGTAGATTTAAAAATATGGATAAAATTTTATTTTTATTAATGCTTATTTATACAATACTTGGATTAGTTATGGTATTTAGTGCATCAAGTATGACAGCTGTATTACAATATGGAAGAAGCGAATCATATTTTTTTGTAAGACAATTATTCTTCGTTATAATGGCCTATGTATGTGGTTTTATAATATTATTTTTACCAGATAAAATAATAAGATATTTAAAAAAAATGTATAAGTTTATTGCATATGCTGCAATAATTATATTAATTATTACATTAACGTGTACTGAACCTATTAACGGTGCTAATAGTTGGTTAAAGATTGGACCTATTAGTATACAACCTAGTGAATTTGTTAAAACTATGATGGTTTGTTTTATAGCTTTTGCTTTTAATAATCCTAAGAAAATGTTTTATAAATATAAATTTTTAGTACCCTTTATTTACGCAATAATATGTGCTGGTTTAATAGCGGCTCAACCTGATTTAGGAACTGCAATGATTTTAGCTATAACGTGCTTTTTTATGTTTATTAGTTTACCAATAAAAGATAATAAATATGCAAAACTAAAAATAATTGCTGGTGTAGGTGCAACAATATGTGCTTTAATGTTCTTTATGGGAAGTGACATTTTAAAAAATTTTTTAACAGAAGAACAATTAAGCCGTCTAACTTATAATAATCCATGTACTAGATATAGTGAAAAGACTGGATACCAAGTTTGTAATGGTTATATTGCTATTAATAATGGTGGATTATTTGGTGTAGGACTTGGAAACAGTACACAAAAATATTTATATTTACCAGAAGCTTATACTGATTTTATATTTCCTATTGTAGTAGAAGAATTAGGAAGTGTAATGGCTTCAATAATAATTATTGGATATTTACTAATATTATTTAGAATATTGTTAATCGCTAGACATAGTGAAACATTAACAGGTTCATTATTAGCATATGGTACATTTTCACTTATAACTGCTCATTTATTAGTAAATTTATTAGGAGTTATGGCTATAATTCCATTAACTGGTGTTCCATTACCATTCTTAAGTAGTGGAGGAAGTTTCGCATTCAATTTAATTATATTAATGTTTATAACTTTAAAAGTTAGTATAGAGAATAAGAATATAAAGTTAAAAAGAGAAATAAATAATTTATAAGAAAGGAATGATTTTTATGAAAAAAATATTAGTAACAGGAGGATTAGGATATATTGGTAGTCATACATCAGTTTTATTATTACAATCAGGCTATGAAGTAGTTATTATGGATAATTTATCTAATAGTAAAATAGAAGTTGTAGATAAGATTAAAAAGATAACTAACAAAGATTTTAAATTTTATAAAGAAGATTTAAGAAATGAAAAAGTATTAGATGATATTTTTAAAAAGGAAAATATTGATGCAGTAATACATTTTGCTGGATTGAAAGCAGTAGGAGAAAGTGTTAAAAAACCGCTATTATATTATCAAAACAATTTAGATAGTACTTTAACTTTATGTAAAATAATGAATAAATATAATGTAAAGAAATTAGTATTTTCTTCTAGTGCTACCGTTTATGGTAGTCAAAAAGTATTACCAATAAAAGAAACTGCTAGTTTGAGTACTACAAATCCCTATGGTTCTACTAAACTATTTATTGAATATATTTTAGATGATATTTATAAAAGTGATAATGATTGGAGTATAATTAAATTAAGATATTTCAATCCTGTTGGAGCACATGATAGTGGACTTTTAGGAGAAGATCCTAATGGTATACCTAATAATTTAATGCCATACGTTAGTAAAGTTGCTATGGGAGAATTACCATATTTAAATGTATTTGGTGATGATTACAAAACTAAAGATGGCACAGGAGTTAGAGATTATATTCATGTTGTTGATTTATCTTTAGGTCACTTAAAAGCTTTAGAATATATTGAAAAAAATAATGGAAGTATTGCAATTAATTTAGGTACTGGTAAGGGATATAGTGTATTAGATATAGTAAATGCATATGAAAAAGTAAATGGAATAAAAGTCCCATACAAAATAGCTCCTAGACGTGATGGAGATATTGCAGAATGTTATGCAGATCCAACTAAAGCATTAGAACTTTTAAATTGGAAAGCTGAAAAAGATTTAGATGATATGGTAAGAAGTTCATATAATTTTGTAAAAAATAATAAATGATTGAAACATATCATTTATTTTTTTATTTCTTACATAATGTGACATATTTTTTAAATACATTATAGTAATGTATATAACCAGAGCTTTATTTTGTCTAGTGCTTACCCAAACTATTTAATAAATAGAAGGGTTGTGATGATAATGAGT
>CAKOHQ010000025.1 GCA_934085875.1 uncultured Bacilli bacterium
TAGTTAAAAAGTATGCATACGTTAATCCTACAAGAATTAAAAGAACTAAAAATATTCCTGTTACACTAACTATTATTCTTTGTTTTCTATTCATATATCTTCTCCTCCTTAATTACACACAAAAAAGACTTTATTTTACTTCTATTTATACCCCCCCCCCCGAACAATTTTTCGAGGTCGGAGGAGAAGTATAAAGTCTTAAAACTTATCTTTTTTATGAATAGAAAATTTTATATTTGCGAATTAAAATGTACAAACAGTTGTAAATTAAAATGTACAAATTAAATCACAATTGGTATTTCTACCTTAATAAAAATATATCATTTTTTATTTTTCTTGTAAATATATATTTGTATATTTTTTAGAAAAAAATTATATTGACACATCATTATTATGATGTTAAAATTAATTTAAGTAGAGCATTTACTTTGTAATGCCTACCCGGTGGTAAGCACTCGTATTAATTACGAGTCTTTTATTTTACATTAATATATTTGTTTTTATTACAAATATATTAAGAGATAAAATATGATATTAAATATCAAACCATAATATAATTTATATTTGGTAGAACAACATAATTAATACTTAGTGCTTATAAGATTTAGTCTAAATCCATTTTTGTAGGAGGATAAAGATCATACTTAATATGACTAAAATAATTAGTCTATTGATTATTCTTATTATGAATAATTTATTACCCATTATTGTCACAACCCTTCTATATAAATAGTTGGGTAAGCACTAACAAAATAAAGCTCTGGTTATATATACTACTATAATGTATTTAAAAAATATGTCATATTATGGCATATTAATTACTTTTTTCTATTATTTCAATTGTTTCTATTATAGGTTGATATTCTTCTGGAATTAATCCATTTTCATCACCGTATTTGCTAACATTTTCTACTATTTTATCTACTATCTCTATTCCACTTATTACATTACCAAATGCAGCATAATTATCATCTAATGATTCATTATCTTTTTGCATTATAAAGAATTGACAACTTCCACTATTATAATCACTACTTCTAGCCATAGAAATGGTTCCTCTTTTATGTTTTAAAAGATTATTAACACCATTACTTTTAAACTCACCCTTTATTTTTTGATCACTACTTCCTGTACCATTTTTTAAAGGATCTCCACCTTGTATCATAAAACCATCTATTATTCTATGAAATGTTAAATTATCATAGAATTTATTTTTAGATAATTTAACAAAATTATCAACAGTAATTGGTGCATTACTTTTATCTAATTTTACTTTAATATTTCCATAATCTTTTATCTTTATTATTGCTGTTATCTCACTTTTATCTTTCCAATTTAATCCTATAATTATTATTGTAATAATTGCAATAAAAATTATAAATTTTATATATTTTTTCATTTAAACATTCTCCTAAATTTATTTATATAATATTTTATTTCTTTTTTGTTTTTTATATCTTTATATAAATTATTTATATATTCATCTTTCCCATATAATATAATTGCTATTGGCATAATTAATGCACCATAAAGATTTATTTTACCATTTAAATTATTCAACATCATTAATACATCTTTGTTATTATCACTATTTAATATTACGTAAAATATAATTTTTAATATATTTGATATATTATTATCAAAAACAATATCTTTATAAAAAATATTGTTTTTTAATAAGTTCTTATATTTTATTTTATTTTTTATACTAAAGTAATTTGGAATATCTATTTTTAATGCTTTGTATTTATCATAACCTTCTAATAAATTTAAAATATATTTATAGTAAATAAAACATCCTAATAATACTTCTTCATTTATATTGGTTATATTTATAACTGGAATTAAAGTATCTAATGTATCTATATTATAATAATTATATATTATTATTGGTATTACTCTTGTTAAAGGAGTTCCTATTAAATCATTTTCATTATAATTATAATTAAGATTATTTTTTTTACTATAATATGTAAGTATATTATAAGTTTCTTTATCTAAATCATATATTTTATTAAAGCAATATTTATTTGTTATTAAACTTAAACATAATTTATTTATTATATCTGTATAGTCTATTTTTTTTGTATTACTTATTGAATCTATTGTTGCTAAAAGATTAATTGTATTAAATGAATAATTTCCTTTTTTTATATTTAATATTTTGTTATCTATAATATTTAAATTTTCATTATTATAGTTATTTAATCTTGATAATCCAAATGAATCACCTATAATAAAACCGATTATTAAATCTTCAATATTCATTTTTCCTCTATTTTGTAAATGCTATTAAACAACTATTTGATTCATTATAATTACATATTTTATTATTTTTTTTATCTATTTTAAATTTATAGAATGTTGTTGCATTTACATAAACTTTAAGTATTTCATCATCACTGTTATATTCATTTATACCTGTTTCTTCTTTTCTATCATTAAATTTTATAATTGATTTGTTATTTTTTATTATTATTTCTTTAAAATTTGTATTTTCATTATCTGTTTTCCATGTACCTAGTATATTTACTGGTATAAATTCTACTACTTCTTTAGTTCTAAATCCTAAAAAGCAAAAGAATATTATAATTAAAATTTTTATAAAATTTGGAACTTTTTTTAATAATTTATCATATATGATTGGAGTTATTATAATACCTATAATTATTAAAAATATAATATTAAATGTATTTCTTTTATATATAGCGAATGCAATAACTATTATTGATAGTATGTATCTACATATATTTAAATCTCTATCATTTTCATATTCAGCATAATCGTTTATTAAATCAACTATAATTCCAATACCAAATATTCCAAAAGTCAATAAATAAATTATTCCTAATATATATTTTTTTTCTAAAAATTTATGTATTCCAGTCCAACCAAAAATAGCGATTAATAAAAACTTACTACTATTATTATTTACTTTTATATCTTTATATTCTTCTATCTTTTTATCTAAATATTTTAATTCTTTTTTGTTAATTAATAACTTATATGTTGTTAAATAGTCATTATATATTTTTTTAAATTCTTTTTTATTTTCTTTATATGTATAATTATGAGTTAATGATTCTAGTAATCTTTTATATATTTTTTTGTTTTTTTTATATTTATTATTTAATTCTATATATATTTCATAACATTCTTCATATTTTTTTTCTTTAAATAATTTTTCTGCTTCTTTATATTTTTTATCATCCATTAAATTATTTTTTTTAGGAGTATTATTTATTTTATTATCTTTTATTACTTTTTTTTGATATTTTTTTGCTTTATTAGCTGTTGAATTATTTTTGATAGTATTTTTCTTTTTGCTATTTTTTGTTTTATTCATATTTACCCTCCTATTTTTTTTGTAATTCTTCTAAACTATTAATCATTATCCAATCTTCTAAAGGACTATATTCTGGAATATCTATTGGTTGTATTTTTTCTAGATTATTAAATTCTATTATACAAATACACTTTTTTTTCCATTTTTCTTCTTCTTTTTTTGTTAAATTTAATTTATTTTTGTATTTATCAAATATTTCTTCTATTTCAGAATTTGTTAGACTTTTATAACTGTCTGCATTTGTAACTACTGCATGGTATGTTGAAACAGTATCTTTTTTGTTTACAAAATATAATTCATCATTTATAAATATTCTAGAATTAGGTATACGTCTTGTAGCACTTCCTCTTAAAAGAATAGTTCTTTCTTTATTAATAATTTTATCTAATTCTTTAGTTTTATTATCACAAATAACTATGTGTATCATATATATCACCCGTATATCTATTCTACCATAAAAATATTTGAGTAAGAAAAAAAATTCATGTTTTTTATGAATTTATTTATTATTATTTTTGTGTTTGATAACAATTTCTTTTATTTTTCTAAAATAATGATTTATACAAGATTTTGTTATATCTGTTTCTGTTTCCATAGATATTATTTTTGCTAATTCATTCATTGTAGTTTCGGGGTATTTTTCTTTGTATAAAATTACCATTTTTATTTTGTCATCTAATAAATCTATTAAATCATTTTCTTTTAAATAATTTATATTATCTATTTGTTCTTTTGATGTTTTCATACTTTTTTCTATATTAGCTTGTTCACAATTATTAAGTCTATTAACCATATTTTTATGATCTCTATATATTCTAATATCTTCATAATAAAATAATGAATTTGTGGCACCTAATAATTTTATAAAGTCACTTATTTCTTCACTAATTTTAATATATACCATAAATCCTTTGTCACGTCTAATTATTTTACTATTAAATTTTAATTTAATTAGTAATGTATTAATTAGATTTGCATCCTCTTTGTTATCTACTAAAAATTCTAAGTGATATTTACTTTTTGAGGGATCATTTATTGAACCAGTACAAAGAAATGTTCCTCTTAAAAAAGATACTATTTCTTCGTAACTTGAATCTAATATATTTTTATTTAATTCTTTTATATCATTCGTTATTATATCTATTTTTTCTTTTATAGATAGTATGAATATTTTTTTTATTTTGAATTTTTTTTGTGTTCTTATTGTTAAATTTATATCTATGTTGTATGTTATTTTTATTAATTTAAAAATATATCTTGCTACATTTGCATTTTCTATATATATTTTTAATCTATTATTTTCTTCTATTGATGCATATTTTAAATATGATAGCAATAGTATTCTTGCATCTATATCACTAGGTATAGTGCTAGTGACCTCTTCTTTTATTCTTGTTGTATAAGTCATTTTATACCTCATCCATTAGATATGAGAATATTAAATATGATGTTTTTAGAGAATCATGTTTTATTGTACCGTCTTCTTTTGAAAAGATATATAATTTATCGCTTATTAACTTTGTGTTTAATTTTTCTATTTCTTTTCTATCTGCTTTTACCATGTCTTTTTCTTCTTTACGTAAATACTTTTGTCTTGTTTTATATGGAATATTTTTATCATTTGATATAACAACATCAATGTTATCTATATAATTTTTTATTACTTTAATATGATCACTTACTTTAAAATCATCTGTTTCACCTGGTTGAGTAAATAAATTACTTACGTACATTTTCTTAGCTTTTGATTCATTTATTGCATTTTTTATATCTTTAATTATTAAATGCGGTAATATGCTAGTATATAATGATCCAGGAGAAAATATAATTAAATCTGCTTGTTTTATTGCTTTTATTACTTCTATATTTACTCTAAATTCTTTATCATATTTTATTTCTTTTATAAGTTTGCTACTTTTTGTAATGTTTTCTTCACCAAATATTTTTGTTCCATCATCCATTATTCCAATTAATTCAACTTTATCTTCTGTATTAGGAAGTATTCTACCATTTATTTTTAATAATCTACACATAAAATCTATTGCATCTGTTAAATTACCTTTTTGATCTATTAATGCAGCCATTAAAATATTTCTTATAGGATGGTCTTCAAGAGAAGAATTTTTAAATCTATAAGACAATAAATCAATTAATTCTTGATTACTATTTGCCATGGTTAACATAACTTTCCCAATGTCTCCAACAGCGGGTATGTTTAATTCTCTTTTTAGTGTACCAGTACTTTTACCATTATCTGCAACACTTATTACTGCCGTAACATTTACTGGAAATAATTTTAATCCAGATAGAAGATGAGAAAGTCCTGTTCCCCCTCCAAAAACAACTACATTTTTCATATTATCACGTCCTATGAAAAATTATAACAAAAAAAAGATTTAGTATCAATTATATTGTCTAAATCTTTTGAATGTTTCTTCATTATCTAATTCTGTATCATTTAATTCTTTTATAAGTTTTTTTTGATTTCTATCTAATTTTGTTGGAATAACTACGTTGTATATTAAGTATGTATCACCTTTTTTGTTGTATTTTTCATCATCTATACCTTTTCCACGTAATTTTTCTTTATCACCATTTTGTGTACCTGCTGGTATATCGACTTTAACTTCACCTTGTATTGTTTTTATTGTTTTTTTACATCCCATGATTGCTTCTGTAATTGTTAATGGTACTTTTATATAAATATCACTTTTATCTCTTTGGTAAAGAGGATGCTCTTTTACACTGAATTCTATGTATATATCTCCATTTGGTCCACCATTTAAACCACTTGAAGCTTTTCCTGACATTCTTAATTGATCACCGTTATCTACTCCACGAGGAACGCGAAGTTTTAAAGTTTTTTTACAACTTGTTACGCCTGTGCCTTTACAACTTGAACAATTTGATTCGAATACACTTCCTGAACCATTACACTTTGGACAAGTTGATTGAGTTTGCATCATTCCTAGTATTGTTCTTCTTTCTTCAACTACCATGCCTCGACCATTACAATTAGGACAAGTTTTTTCTCCATGACCTCCTGCGCCATTACAACTATTACATTTTTCTTTTACATTTATAGTAAATTCTTTTTCACATCCATATACAGCTTCTTCAAATGTTAAATTTATATGAACTAATGCATCTTCACCTTTGGTTTGCATTCTTGATGATTTTTTTCTTCTTCCTCCAAATGATGAACCACCACCCATAAATGTTTCAAAAATATCACCTAAATCAATATCACCAAAATCAAATCCAGAGAATCCACCAGAGAAACCTCCTCCAAATCCTCCGCCAGCACTTCCATCAAATGCTGCTGATCCAAATTGATCATATTGTTTACGTTTAGTTGGATCACTTAAAACACTATAAGCTTCTCCAATCTCTTTAAATTTTTCTTGTGCTCCTTCTTCTTTATTTATATCTGGGTGATATTGTTTAGCAAGTTTACGGAACGCACGTTTTATTTCTTCATCGCTTGCATTTTTATCAACACCTAAAGTTTTATAATAATCTTTTGCCATTTTTTACACTTCCTTTTTTAATAATTCTTCATAATTATTTAGATAGCTGTCAAATTCTTTAAAAGCTTCCGTATATACTTTTTCTTCTGTTAAATCTACTCCTGCAATTTTTAATGATTCTACCGGATTTACTTTACAACCTAGTTTTAAGAATTCTTTATAGTTATTCAAAGCTTCAGTATTATTATTATAAATTTCTTTTGCAATTTTCATTGCTGCTATATATCCAGTTGCATATTGATATACATAAAAGTTGTAGTAGAAATGTGGAATTCTTGACCATTCATACATTATTTCTTTATCAATTTTAACTTTATTTCCAAAATATTTTTTGTTTAATTCATAATAATGATTACATAACATATCTTTTGTTAATATTTCTCCCTTTTGTTCAAATTCATGAATATCAAGTTCAAATTCACTAAACATTGTTTGTCTTACAACACTAGCTTTAAATCTTTTTATTAATTCATCAACTATATATAATTTTTCTTCTTTATTCGAAGCGTTATCTAACATATAATATGATAATAATAATTCATTAACTTGACTAGCAACTTCTGCAACAAATATTGTATATGAATAATTTTGATACAAATTATTTTCTATTGCATAGTAATAGTGCATTGCGTGTCCTAATTCATGTGCAATTGTTGATACTTCATCAAATCTTCCATCAAAGTTCAAAAATACATATGGATGTGTTAAATAGCATGCTGTACAATATCCACCCATTCTTTTATTTTTAGTAGGATAAACATCTATCCATCTTTCATCAAATGCTTTTTTTAATATATTTATATAATCTGTACCTAATGGTTTTAATGCTTTTAATACTAATTCTCGTCCTTCATCAAAACTATATTTTTTATCATAATTATCAACTAAAGGTACATATGTATCATATAAATGTAAATCTTTAACACCTAACACTTTTTTTCTTATTTGCCATTGTTTATGAATAATATTTATATTATCACTTATAGATTTAATTAAAGTTTTATATACGTTGGCATCGACATCATTATTTATTAGCGATGCCTCTAAACTTGATTTGTATCCTCTGATACTTGCTACTGAATTATGTAATTTAACTTCTCCAGATATTAATTCACTGTTAGTATTAATTATACTTTCATATCCTTTATACAATGTTTTAAAAGCATTTTTTCTAACTTTTCTATTACTAGATTCTAAATAAGTTGCATAATTACTATTATTTATTTCAACTTTTTTATTATTATTATCTTTTATACAACCAAACTTCAAATCAACGTCAGTTAATTTCGAAAATGTATCTTCAGGAATATTAAAAATATCTGATAATTTTGAAATTATTTTTTCTTCTTTTTCACTTAAAACATATTCTTTTTTTCTAAATATGTCTTTTAATATAATTTCATATTCTAGTAATCTTTTATCTTTTTTATACATTTTTTCTATATCATTATATTCATACTTCATTAATTCCGGTATTATGTATGAAGATAATTCACTATATTTTTTATTTAATTTAATAACATTACCATAATATCTGTTATATTTATCATTGCTTAAATCAATATCATTATTAATATGTGCATATATAAATAGTCGTTCGATTCTTTTAGATATATTTGTATCTAATTCTAATAGCTCATAAAGATTTTCATATACTTTTTCTTTATACAATTTTATTTTATCTATATATTTATATAATTCTTCTATTTCTTTATTAAAATCTTCTTCTGTTTTAAATAATTCAGTTAAATCTATTTTGTAATTGTAAGGGATGTCTTCTCTATTTTTGTATTTCATTATTCCTCCAAAAATTTAAAAAGAGAGTTAGATAAACTAACTCTTATCTTTTTATTTATTTACAAATTCTGCTTCACTAGCCCCTTCATCGTTAGAATTGTCTGTGCTATTATTTTGATTTTGTGCAGCTTGTTCTTGATAAATACGTGTTGCATATTCCATTGCTTTTTCATTTAATTTTGATGTTTTTTCTTTTATTTCATCAACATTATTACCTTCAAGAGCTTTCTTTAAGTCACTAATTAATTCTTCGCTAGTTTTCTTTTCATCTTCTGTTAATTTATCTTTTAAATCTTTCATAGATTTTTCAGTTGTAAATATTGCTTGTTCAGCTTCATTTCTTGCATCTGCTTCTTGTTTTTTCTTTTCATCTGCTTCTTTATTTGCTTCTGCTTCTTTCATCATTTTATCAATTTCTTCATCAGTTAAATTAGTATTAGATGTGATTGTAATGTGTTGTTCTTTATTTGTACCTAAATCTTTTGCAGTAACATTAACAATACCATTTGCATCAATATCAAATTTAACTTCGATTTGCGGTACTCCTCTTGGTGCTGCTGGAATATCTGATAATTGGAATCTTCCTAATGTTTTATTATCTGCAGCCATTGGTCTTTCACCTTGTAATACATGAATATCAACAGCAGGTTGGTTATCAACAGCAGTTGAGAATACTTGACTCTTGCTTGCTGGAATAGTTGTATTTCTTGGTATTAATACTGTCATAACATTACCTAATGTTTCAATTCCTAATGATAATGGTGTAACGTCTAATAATACTAAATCGTCAACTTCTCCAGTTAAAACACCACCTTGAATAGCTGCACCCATTGCAACTACTTCATCTGGGTTAACGCTTTTATTTGGTTCTTTTCCAATTTCATTTTTAATTAAATTTTGAATATATGGTATTCTACTTGAACCACCAACTAAAACAACTTGATCAATGTCATTCTTAGTTAATTTAGCATCCTTTAATGCTTTTCTAACAGCATCAAGAGTTGAATCAAATAAATCTTTACATAAACTTTCAAATTTAGCACGAGTTATTGTCATATCCATATGAACTGGACCATCTGCATTTTGTGTTAAGAATGGTAGGTTTATATTTGTAGTTGTCATACTACTCAAATCTTTTTTGGCTTTTTCTGCTGCATCTTTTATACGTTGCATAGCCATTTTATCTTTAGATAGATCAATTCCATTTTCTTTTTTGAATTCATCAACCATGTAATCCATTAAGCATTTATCAAAGTCATCTCCACCTAGTCTATTATTACCACTAGTTGATTTAACTTCAAATACTCCGTCACCTAATTCTAGTATTGAAACATCAAATGTTCCTCCACCTAAGTCATATACTAAAATTGTTTGTAGTTTATCTTGTTTATCAAGACCATATGCAAGTGCAGCAGCAGTTGGTTCATTTACTATTCTTTCAACTTCTAATCCTGCAATCTTACCAGCATTTTTAGTTGCTTGTCTTTCAGCATCATTAAAATATGCTGGAACAGTAATAACTGCTTTTGTAACTGTTTCTCCAAGATAGCTTTCAGCATCTTTTTTCAATTTCATTAAAATCTTAGCACTAATTTCTTCTGGTGTATATTTCTTACCATCAATATCGACCTTTTCACTAGTACCCATTTTTCTTTTTATTGAAGCAATAGTGTTATTTGGGTTAGTAACTGCTTGATGTTTTGCAGTTATACCAACTATTTCTTCTCCATTTTTAAATGCTACAACACTTGGTGTAGTTCTATCTCCTTCCGCATTTGTAATAACTTTAGGTTCTCCACCTTCTAGTACAGCAACACAACTATTTGTTGTACCTAAATCTATTCCTATTATTTTACTCATATATATCATTTCCTTTCTTTTCTAGAGTAAGTTTTTTATTATTATCTTTTATTTCTATCATATTTTGCATATACATTTTAGTTATTTTATCAAACAAATAAATCTCTGTTTTGTTTAATCCTATAAATAAATTCTTATACATTCTTTCAAATCTATCAAAATTTATTAAATTATCTGTTAATCTCACAAGAAGAAATAAGAAATCAAAATATTTATCATTAAATTCATTTGATTGTTTTTCTAAAATTCCTTCAATTAAACGTTCTGTTTCATTCATTAAATATAAATTTATATCATCATTCATTAACTTTCACCATCGCTGGTCTAATAACTCTATCTTTGTACATATAACCTTTTTGTAATACTTCAACTACTACATTATGTGGTTTAGATTCATCATGTTCCATTAAAACAGCTTGATGAACTTTAGGATCAAATTCTATTCCTTCTGCTTCTATTTCTTTTACTTCAAATTTATTAAAAATATCAACTATATTAGTATATATCATCTTAAATCCACTTAAGAATTTTGAAACTTCATCTGATAAATCATTATCATCTAACATTATAGCTCTTTCAAAATTATCTACAACAGGTAAAAGTGATTTTAATACATCTTCATTTGCATATTTTAGCATATTAGATGTTTCTTCTTCTTTTCTTCTTTTGAAATTCATCATTTCTGCTTGAGCTCTGATAGCTTTATCGTTACTAGCATTTAGTGCTAACTTTAATTTTTCTATTTCACTTTCTAGATGTTCAGTTTTTTTATTATCATGTTTCTCTTTATGTTCATTATGATTTTGTTTATGGTTTTTTTCTTTTTCATTTTTTTCTTTTTTTATATTTTCAACTTTGTTTTTTAATTCTTCTAATTCGTCTTTTTTATTATCTTCTTTCATAAAATTACCTTTCTATGTAGTTTTTTAAATAATCTAGAAGTGTAACAACTTTGTCATATTCCATTCTTTTTGGTCCAATTATTGCTAATGTTCCAATTTCACCGTCAATGTTGTAGCTAGTTTTGATAACTGTTGTATCAGGATCAAAGTTATTTTCTTCACCAATATATACTTTTATATCTTTGTCATCTGTTTCTATATTTTTAACTAATTCTACATCTTCTAATTTATTTATAATCTCTTTTATTTTTTCTGGCTCATTATACTCAGGTTGTTTAAGTATATTTGTTTTGCCACCAAAGAATACATCATCGCTTTGATTTTCATTAAATTCAGAAAATGCATTGTAAAAGAAACTACATAATTCTTCATATTTTTGCATTGTTTTAGCAATTTCTGGTTTGATAACAAATTCTAATTTTTCTAATACTTCATTTATTGGTGTACCAACTAATTCTTTATTAACTATTTCACAAGTTTTAACGATTTCCTTTACACTAATATCCTCAGGAATAATAACTTGTTTATTTTCTACGTGTCCAGTATTTGTTACTAAAACAGATACTACTTTTTTTTCATCAATTGGTATTATACTAATTTGTTTTAGTATATTGTTATAACTATTTTTACCTAATACTACGCTAGTATAATTAGTTATATCACTAATAATTTCCATACACTTATTAATTGCATCACTAAGTATTAAATCTTTGTTATTTAAAATTGTTTGAAGTTTTAATACATCTTCTCCAGTAATCTCTTTAGGTTTCATCAAATTTTCTACATAATAGTGATAACCTTTTTCACTAGGAATACGTCCACTACTTGTATGAGTTTTTTCCAAATAACCTAATTCTTCTAAATACATCATATCATTTCTTATTGTTGCTGATGAACATTTGAATTTTTTACATAATGATTTAGAACCAACTGGCTTAACAGTTTTAATATAAGATTCAACAATAGCTTTTAATAATTTACTTTGTCTATCTCCCACAAAATCACTTCCTTAGCACATTTATTTCCTTAGTGCTAACTACATTATAATATTATGCTTAGCACTTGTCAATATATGAGTGCTAATTTTTTAAATTTTTTTTGTAAAGAAAAAGAGTTTATAAAAATAATATACTTTTTTATAAACTATCTAATGAATCCATTAATAAAAAATCTTTTAATTTCAAGTGAATTACAGTACTAGTCCTATAATCAATATCGTCATTTGTTATTAATATTTTTTTATATGAAAAATCTAAATTTGAAAAAGCTCTAAATTCTCTTTCATAAGCTTTATTATCGCTTACACTGTATGCTACCTGTATATAATATTTTTTGCCATCATTTTGTGCTATAAAATCAATTTCATTTTTACCATTATAATAAACATTTATTTTATATCCCATGTAAATCAATTCGTTATATACAATATTTTCTAAATTATGTGTTAAATCATACCTATTATCAATACATCTTATTGAATTAAATGAAACATCATCATAAAATTCTCTTATTTTTTTTATATAATATTCCCTAAAAATCATTAAATCATCCTAGTATAATTATAGTGAAAGATTTTTCAATGTTTGGTAAAATCTTTCACTCTGAATATTTTTCATAGACTAAAATAAATAAATTTGATATTATTGATTTGGTGGTAATATGATAATAGAAAGTTTAATAGAAAAAGCAAAAAAAAATAAGAAAACAATTTGTTTGGTAGAAACAGATGATTTAAGAACATTAGAAGCAGCAAGTATTGTAAGAAAACTTGACTTTGCAAATATAATTCTAGTTGGAAATGAAAGCAAAATAAATAATATGATAAATAATAATAATAATATAATTTTAGATGATGTAAAAATAATAAATCCTTTAACTAGTAATTTAACTAATGAATTAATAGATAAGTTTTATGAAATCAGAAAAAATAAAGGTTTAACTAGAAATGAAGCAGAAAATATTATAAAAACAGATTATTTATACTTTGGCGATATGTTAGTATATTTAGGATATGCTGATGGACTAGTAGCGGGTGCTACTCATTCTTCTAGTGATGTATTGCGTGCAGCTTTAAAAACAGTTAAAACCTCACCTGATTCAAATGTTGTTTCATCATTTTTCTTGATGGAATTAGAAAATAAAAGTTTAGGAGAAAATGGTTTGTTTATTTATTCTGATTGTGGAATGATTCAAAATCCTACTAGTAAAGAATTAGTTGATATAGCATATAGTAGTTCAAAAACTTTTACAAAATTAATTGGTGATACTCCTAAAGTTGCATTCTTATCTCATTCTACTAATGGAAGTAGCAAATGTGAAGATGTTGATAAAGTAAAGAATGCGGTATTATTATTCAAGGAAAAATATCCAAATATTATTTCTGATGGTGAAATGCAACTTGATGCTGCAATAATACCAAGCATCCAACAATCAAAATTCCCTAATTCTAAAATTAAAGGAGATGCAAACATTTTAATATTTCCTGATTTAGATTCTGGTAATATAGCATATAAAATAACTGAAAGGATGGCCAATGCTAAGGCATATGGTCCTATCACACAAGGTATAAAAAAACCAATTAATGATTTATCTAGAGGATGTACATCAAATGATATTGTTGGAGTTATTGCAATTACTTGTATACAAGCTATGTAATAAAATTAAAATGATGATTATACATCTTTTTTTATATTGATGTATAAATTTACTTATAATTTAAATAATAATACTGGTGGAATATATGAATAAAATAGTTAGTTATATAAATAAAGAATTTAAAGAATGTAATGACTTAATATGTAAAGAAATAAGAATAAAATTAAAAAAATATTATGTAATATATTTAGAAACCATAAGTAGTAGTGATAAAGTAAATGCTTTTATATTAAATGGAATGTCTTTTAATAAAAATGTAAATAATATAAATAAGTCAATACCTAGTCCTAATTTTGTAGAAATAAAAAAGATAGATCAAATAAATTATTATTTATGTAATGGTTATACAATTATTATAAATAAAAATAATGTATATGGTGTAGAAACTAAAGCAGAATTAGATAGAAGTATAAGTGAAGCAACTACTGAACCTAATTTATATGGACCTAAGGATAGTTTTGTAGAGAATATACAGAAAAATTTAGGTCTTATTAAACGTAGGCTTAAGACTAATCATTTAAAAAATAAAGTAAAAGTAATTGGAAGAGATAGTAAAAGTATAATCAATATATTATATATAGATAATATTGCTAATAATAAATTTATTAAAGAAATTGAAAATAAATTAGATAATATAGATATTGATGGAATATTAGATTCTGGTATGTTAAAAAAAATATTGGATGATAATAAAAATCCTTTTCCAACTATAAAAACTACTGAAAGACCTGATACTGTATGTTCTAATTTATTAAATGGTAAAGTATGTATTTTAGTAGATGGTAGTCCATATTCTTTAATACTACCTACTTTCTTACTTGATTTTTTTACTAATGCAAGTGATGCATATGCTAAAAGCGTAAATGTAAATTTTATTAAAATACTTAGAATATTATGCTTTATATTATCTGTTGGATTACCTGGATATTATATAGCTATAACAACATATAATCAAGAAACTATACCACTACCCCTTCTTCTTAATTTTGCAACCCAAAGAAGTGGTGTTCCTTTTCCTCCAATAGTGGAAGCTTTAACAATGTTAATAATATGTGAAATATTAAAAGAAAGTGATTTACGTTTTCCACATAATTATGGTTCTGCAATTAGTATACTTGGTGCTTTAATATTAGGAGAAGCGGCAGTTAATGCTGGTCTAGTTAGTCCAATAATGATAATAGTTGTTGCAATGACTTTTATATCAAGTTTATTATTTACAGATACAGAAATATCAGGAGCAATAAGAGTATGGAGAACTGTATTTTTAACATTTAGTACATTCTTTGGACTATATGGAATATCATTATCCATAATATTATTTCTAATAAATATTACTAGTTATAAATCAATGTACATAAACTATACATTTCCAATTGAACCTAATGATAAAAATTATTTAAAGAAAATAGTATTTGGTACTAGTACTAATAAAAGAAGCAAATACTTAACTAATAATACTACTAAAAGTAATTTGTAGTATTTTTTTTTATATTTTAATCATAATAAAATTGGTGGAATATATGAAATTATATAAAATACTATTATTATTTCTTATAACAATTACTTTATCTGGTTGCACAACAAATTATCAATCATTAAATGATATGGCAATAGTTTCAAGTGTATTAATAGATAAAGATGAAGATAATAACTTTATTACTTATATAGAATTATATAAAGAAGAAAAAAGTGAAAATAAAAGTAAAAAAGTATCTTATTTTGTAAAAGGATTAGGTAAAACAATTAAATCTAGTATGAATGATGCAGCAAGTTCTATATCTAAAAATTTATATTATGTTCATATTAATGCTGTTATATTTTCAAAAGATGTTGCATCAACAAATATGGAAGATTTATTTAATTATTTAGTTAGTAGAGTTCAAATAAATTCTAATTATTATATTTTAATAAGTGATGATATAAAAGAATTATTAGATACTAAAGATAATGATAATGATATATTAGGAGAAAAAATAGATAAATTAATAAATAATAGTACTAATAGTGGTACTATGGCCAATTATGATTTTATGGAAATATTAAGAAATTTCACTTCTGCAAATAAAGATATACATTTAAATAAAATAAGTGAAAGAAATGATATAACAACTATTAAAGATGGATATTATTTTAATGGAAAAAAATTAGCTGGAGAATTAGATAATAATGATTTAAAAATAATTAATTTATTTAAAAAAAGTAATAATATATATTTTACTTATAAATATAATAAAGATTATTATAATTTAAAAATAGATAGTTCAAATGTATCTTATAATATAAAAGATAAAATAAATATTAAATTAGATATAAAAGCTGATATAGATACTGCTGGAGAAAATATTAAAACTGCTAATATAAATGTTGTAGAAAAATTAAATAAACATACAGCACAAAGTATAAAACATGATTTGAATAATCTATTAAATAGGTTAAAAAAAGATAAGAGTGATATATTAGGTATAAATAATTATATTTATAAAATATATGGTAAGAAAAAGTTAGATTTTTTTAAAGATGATTTTGATATAAAAGTAAATGTAGTAATAAATAAAAAAGGTTTAGTACATGATACTTTAGGAGGAAACTATCATGAAAAAGAATAAAGAATATTTAAGTTTAACTAACTTTTTTAGTAAAGCTTTATTTCTTGGTATAGGATTATCAAAAGTATTAATTGATGCAAAAGAAAGTGCTATATTTAGTATGATACTAGGTACTATATTTGGTACTTTAATACTATTTGTATTAAATAAATTATCTTATTATAAATGTAATGGATTAAGAAGATTTATTATGTTTATTGTTATATATATATTACTTGTAATAGGTTTAACAGAATTTACTACTTTAATATCTAGTATATATTTAATAGATATTAAAAAATATATTCTTATGTTACCTACTCTAGCTGTTATATTATATATGAATAGTAAAAATATAGAAGTACATTATAAAATATCAAGTATGTTATATAGCGTATCTTTTACTATATTTATTATTGCATTTTTTAGTTTAGCACCTCAAATAGATTACTTAAATTTATTACCATTATTTAATGTAAGTTTTAAAAAAATATTATTTACTTCTTTAGAATTTGCTCTATTTAGTGTAGTACCTAATATATTATTAGGTGGATTAGATATTAAAAAGAATAATAAAATAATAAAAAGATATTTAATATCTAATTTATTATTAAGTTTAATGATATTAGTTACACAAGGCATATTAAGTGTAGAATTAGTAAGAATGTTTAAATATCCAGAATATATTGTTTTAAAAAAGATTCGTTTATTAGATTTTATTAATAATATAGAAAATATTATATCTTTCTTATGGATATTTACTATATTTATGTATCTAAGTATATTTAGTAAAAAATATATTTATCCTACATTTTTATTTATAAGTACTTATTTTATATCTAATTATTATTTAGATAATGTTAATTGTTTATTATTTTTATTTAATAATTTATGGTTAATATTATTAGTTATATTAGTAATATATATTTTAGTTAATGTAAAGAGTTTAAAAAAG
This sequence comes from uncultured Bacilli bacterium, assembly GCA_934085875.1. Taxonomy (GTDB): domain Bacteria; phylum Bacillota_I; class Bacilli_A; order RF39; family UBA660; genus UMGS1124. The sequence goes on from CAKOHQ010000025.1 coordinate 17,631, forward strand.
AAATAATTTTTTAGTTTTAATTATTTCTTTTTATCTATAATAATTTTATTATCTTTTATATTTATTTTGATGTTTTCATCTAATTCTTCTTTACTTATAGGATCATATTGTATATATAAATACTTTTTTTCATACAATTCTTTTAATTTAAAACTATCACTACAATTATTTTCTAAATAACATTTATTAGATGCATATTCTATTTTAGAATACAATACATTATATAATTTATCTTCATGATTTTTATTTATTTTATATATTGTTAATATAATTAATATTAAAAACACAATACTTAATATAATCAATGGTATTTTATTTAAAACCTTTTTCTCCATAATAATTTTTTATAAACTCCTCTTTATATTCTAATATATTATCATTTTTTATAGCTTCTCTTAAATCTTCTGTAAGTCTAATTAAGTATCTAATATTATGTATTGATAAGAGTCTAGCTCCAAAAGTCTCATTTGCATTTATTAAATGTTTTATATAAGCTTTAGTATAATTTTTACATGCATAACAATCACAATCTTTTTCTATAGGACTAAAGTCTCTTTTATATTTAGCATTTTTTAGATTAATTTTTCCATATTTAGTAAGTGCATGTCCATGCCTAGCGAGTCTGGTTGGACTAACACAATCAAATATATCTATACCTCGTATTACATTTTCTATTATATCTATTGGATCTCCAACACCCATTAGATATCTTACTTTGTCTTTTGGTAAATGTTTTGTTGACATACTAACCATTTTATACATGGTTTCTTTATCTTCGCCAACACTAGTTCCACCTACACTATATCCATCAAAATTCATTTTCACCAATTCTTTAGCACAATATTCTCTTAAATCAGGATACTCTCCACCTTGAACTATTCCAAACAAGCTTTGTCTTTCATTATTAAAAACATCTTTACCACGTTTAGCCCAACGTAAAGTTCTTTCTACGCTTTGTTTACAATAATCATGACTTGCAGGCCAACCAATACATTCATCAAAACTCATGGCAATATCACTATCTAGTTTATTTTGGATTTGAATACTCTTTTCTGGTGTTAAGAATAAATTATCTCCATTTAAATGATTTTTAAATTTTACGCCTTCTTCTGAAATATCTTTTGGATTTGCTAAACTAAATACTTGAAATCCACCACTATCAGTTAATATTGGTCCGTTCCAGTTCATAAATTTATGAAGTCCACCAGCTTCGTTTACTATATCTTCTCCAGGTCTTAACCATAAATGATAAGTATTTGATAGAATAATTCCAGCATGCATATCTTTTAACTCTTCTGGACTTAATGTTTTTACAGTTGCTTGAGTTCCAACAGGCATAAACATTGGTGTATCATACTCACCATAATTTGTCTTTATCCTACCTAATCTTGCCCCAGTATTTTTTTCTTTTTTTATTAATGTATATTCTATTTTCATGTTGCACTTCCTTAACTATATTTAGTATAACATTTTTAAATTTTAAACAAAAGAAAAAAATGCACAAAGCATCTTTAACTTATATAACTTTATTGTAAGTTAATATATCCTCTATATTGTAATGAGATTAATATTTTTTCAATACAATCATTTGCATTACCTGTACAAGAAGCGCTTACTTCACCAGCAATAGCACTTTTTACAGCAGCATTTATTGGATGTTTTCTAGTGTTATTTAAAACTTCCTCTATTTTTCCTTCAATAGTAGTTAATTTTGTATTTGTATCATTAATTTTTTTTGCTATAATTTCAACTTTTTGGAATAATGTTTTACCATTACTACTTGTACCAATAGAATTATTAAAGTCAGTTGCTAAATTATTTAATACTGTATTAGTATTACCAGTAGTTGTATTAATAGTATTTAAAGTTTGATTCATATTATATAATTTACCAAAAATAGTATTTTTGCTTGAATCATCTGTTGCAGTACCAATTAAATCTGTACTATTTTTTATACTTAAAATATTTGTGTTTGCATTACTTAAGGTATTTGCAATTGTAGTTCCATCAATTGTGCCTAAAATATTAACTATTTTATTGGTATCACTTTTAACTTCTGCAATATTACTATCAACAGTATTAAATCTTGATGTTAAACTTGTAGCACTTGTACCCATAATTTCATCTAGAATTTTATTTTTTGCCAAATCTGTATTTCTATTTATATCTGTTGTTGCATCATCAACTTTGTTGTTTGTATTTCTGTTTATATCTGTTGTTGCGTCGTCAACTTTGTTGTTTGTGTTTCTATTTATATCTG
>CAKOHQ010000026.1 GCA_934085875.1 uncultured Bacilli bacterium
GAAAATGATATGTCAAGAGAAATTGCTGAATATATTAAAGAAAAAGAAGCAGAAGCTAAACTTGAGGTTGATAAAAAAGCAAAAAATTTACTTGTAAATAGTATGCAAAGATATTCAAATGATGTTACTAATTTACAAACAGTAACTACAATAAGTTTACCTAATGATGATATGAAGGGAAGACTTATTGGTAGAGAAGGAAGAAATATTAGAACAATCGAAGCCGTTACTGGTGTTGATTTAATAATTGACGATACACCAGAAGCAATAGTAATTTCTTCATTTGATCCATATAGAAGAGAGATTGCAAAAGTAACTATTGAAACATTAATAAAAGATGGTAGAATACATCCTACAAGAATTGAAGAAATATATGATAAGACTTGCAAAGATATTAATGCAAGAACTATCGAATTAGGTAATGACACCATCGTAGAATTAGGTTTAACAAAATTCGATCCAGATTTAGTAAGATTAATTGGTAAACTTAATTATAGAACTAGTTATGGACAAAATGCTTTACAACATTCTAAAGAAGTTGCTCATTTATCTGGTCTGATTGCTGCCGAATTAGGTGAAAATATAAATTTAGCAAAACGTGCAGGTTTATTACATGACATTGGAAAATCTATTGATTATGAAATCGAAGGAAGCCATGTAGATATTGGTGTTGATATTGCAAAAAAATTTCATGAAGATAAAGTTGTAATTAATGCTATTGCGTCTCATCATGGAGATACAGAACCAAAAAGCGTTATTGCAATAATTGCACAAATTGCTGATACATTATCTGCTGCACGACCAGGTGCTAGAAGTGATTCAATGGAAAATTATATTAAAAGACTTGAAGAATTAGAAAGTATTGGAAATAGTTTCCCAGGTGTTGAAAAAACTTATGCAATGCAAGCTGGTAGAGAAGTGAGAGTAATAGTTAAACCAGAAGAAATTGATGATTTAACTAGTCTTAAAGTTGCTAGAGATATTAAAGATAAAATTGAAAATGAAATGCAATATCCTGGCACTATAAAAATAACAGTTATTAGAGAAACAAGAGCAGAAGAAATTGCAAAATAAAATTTAGGAATTGACCTAAATTTTTTTTAATATATCAAATTCATCAAGAAAATAATTATCTGTCATACCAGCAATATAATCTATAACCATTCTTGCTTTAGTATTATTATTTATATATTCTTCTGTCATTTTATTTAAGAAACATTTATAAATATTATAATTAGTAAGTTTATAATTTAAAATATATAAACATTTATTATATACTACTTTAAACATAAATTTATACATTTCTATTTCGTCTTTACTATTTGCAACTAAGTAGATATTTTCATAGTTAAATTTTATTAAATCGTTTAATGCATTATAAACTTTATCTGAAAGTTCTATACAATTTTTATTATAAGAATTATTTATAACGTCTAAAATTAAAGTATTTACAATACTAGCATTATTATTTCCTAAATTATCAACAATATTTTTAGGAATATCTTTTCTTTTTATTTTTCCGACTTCGATTGCATCTTCTAAATCTCTTCCAATATATCCAATAATATCACTTATTCTAACTACACAAGCTTCTAATGTCATTGGAATTAAATTTCTTGCAACTTTTTTATCTTTGTATGAACTATTATAATCGTTTATAAAATCTTCTTTTCTTTTATTTTTATAAGAATATTTTTGTAATAACTTTTCTCCATTATGACATAATATTCCATCTAAAACTTGAATTGTAATATTTTTTCCAAGACCATTATTTTCAACTATCATTAGATTTCTTACACTTTGTATATTATGCATAAAACATCCTTCATTATGTTCTAAAGATATTTCATTTAAAATTGTTTCACCAACATGACCAAATGGTACATGACCTAAATCATGTCCTAAACTTATTGCTTCTATCAAATCTTCATTTAATTTTAAAGCTCTTCCTATTGTTCTTGCAATTTTGCTAACTAATTGTACATGTATAATTCTATGAGTTATATTATCATTTTGATTATTAGAAAAAACTTGTGTTTTATCACTATATCTAGTATATGATAAACTATGTATTATTCTATCAATATCTCTATAATATTCTCCTCTAATATCTTCTTTTATTTTCTCTAATCTTATAGCATCTTTATTTCTAGATGCATATTCATTTAAATTGTTTTCATAAATTAACATATTATCTTTTATATTCATAATACCACCCATTTAATTGTATCATGACTTTAATTATTCTCATATAATAAAATTGTAAAAGGAGAATTTATGAAAAAAATTATAATTAGTATTGTTATTTTAATTATTATTATTTGTAGTCTATTGATTATATTTAATAAAAAAGGTTCTAAAAATAATTTAGAACACGTTACTGTTGCAGAAGTTACTCATTCAGCATTTTATGCTCCATGGTATGTTGCAATAGAAAAAGGTTATTTTAAAGATAATGGACTTGATATAGATGTAGTATTAACAAGTGGTGCTAATAATGTTGTTGCAGCAGTATTATCTAACGATGTAAATATAGGATTATGTGGTCCGGAGGCAACTATTTATATTTATAATGAAGGTGAAAAAGATTACGTAAAAACATTTAGTGGACTTACTAAAAGAGATGGACAATTCATAGTTGCTAGAAAAGAAAATAAAAATTTTAAAATAAGTGATTTAAAAGGTAAAGAAGTTTTAGCAGGTAGAATTGGTGGTATGCCTGAATTAAATTTTGAAAATGCTCTAAGAAATAGCAACGTATCAGTTAGTGATGTTAATATAAATACAACAATAGATTTTGCATCTCTTAGTGGAGCATTTATTTCTGGAACGGGAGATTATGTAAATCTATTTGAACCAAATGCAACACAACTTGAAAAATTAGGATATGGATATGTTGTATCATCAATAGGTGAATTGTCTGGTGAAATGCCTTATACAGCTTTTAATGCAAGAAAAAGCTATATAGAAAAAAATGAAAAAATAGTAAAAGCTTTTTCAAAATCTATTAAAGAAGGATTGGACTTCGTACATAATAACAGTGCAGAAGTTATTGCAAATACAATAATAAAACAATTCCCAGACACATCAAAAAATGATTTGATAAAAATAATAGATAGATATAAGAATAATGATTCTTGGCTTGAAACACCTTATATTAGTGAAGAAAGTTTTAAAAATTTAATGAGTATTATGATTAAATCTAATCAGATAAAAGAATATGTTAACTATAATGATTTAATCATTAATTATTATGAATAATGTAATTGACATTAAGAATTTGTCAAAAACATATTATACTAAATTAGGGTGTGTTGAAGCCTTAAAAGATATAAATATTAGTGTTAAGAATGGAGAAATATTAGGAATAATAGGTAATAGTGGATGCGGTAAAAGTACTTTACTTTCAATACTTGCAAAATTAGATAAATGTAGTAGTGGAGAAATAATATCTAAAAAGAAAGATTACATTGTAGGATACATGCTACAAAATGATGCTTTATTTCCCTGGCTAAACATATTAGATAATGCAACATTAGGTTTAAAAATAAAAGGTATTAAAACAAAAGAAAATGTAGAATATACAAAAAGATTATTAGAAAACTATGGTTTAAAAGATTTTATGTATAAATATCCTAATAGTTTATCCGGTGGTATGAAACAGAGGGTAGCCTTAATCAGGACACTAGCTATAAAACCAGATATATTGTTACTTGATGAACCATTTTCAAAATTAGATTTAATTACTAGACTAGATATTAGTGACGACGTATATAAAATTATAAAAGATATGAATATAACTACAATTATTATAAGCCACGATATAGCAGAATGTATAAGTTTATGTGATAGAGTAGCAGTAATGACAAAAAGACCCGGTACTATAAAAAATATACATGAAATAAATCTATTAAATAAAAAAACTCCTTCAAAAAATAGAAGTGATGAAAAATTTTATTACTACTATGATATTTTGTGGAAGGAGATAGATAAATGAATGATATTTTAAAAAAAATAAAAATAGAAAAAAGAAATATAAGAATAATACAAATAAACATTGGTTTATCTTTCATAATTTTATGGGAAGTACTAAGTAGATTTAATATAATCAATAGTTTTATATTTTCTAGTCCATCAAAAATACTCATTACTATAATAGATTTATATAAAAATAATAATTTATTTAATAATATATATATTACTCTTTTAGAATTGTTTATTTCATTTATATTAGGTAGCATAATTGGATTTATAATTGCAATTATATTTTATAGATTTAATTTTATAAAAAAAATATTTGATCCTTATTTAACATTACTAAATAGTTTACCAAAAGTAGCATTGGGACCACTTTTAATTATTTGGATTGGTGCAAACAATAAATCTATAATAGTTATGGCACTTCTAATAAATTTAATTGTTTCAATAGTTGGATTTTATGGAGGTTTTATTAATACAGATCCATATAAGATAAAATTAATAAAATCTTTTGGAGCAAATGAAAGACAAATAATTTTAAATTTGGTAATACCAGAATGCATGGAAAACATATTTTCAACATTAAAATTAAATATATCCATGTCACTTATAGGTGTAATAATGGGAGAATTCCTATCTAGCAAAGCCGGGATTGGTTATTTAATATTATATGGTACACAAGTATTCAATTTAAATTTAGTAATGACAGGTATTACACTTTTACTAATACTATCTTATTTGTTATATTTAATAATAAACACATTTGAAAAACGTTCACTAAGGCATATGTAGAAAACTTAATTTTTAGGTTTTCTTTTATTTACATTTTACTTATATGATATTTTAAACCAATAAAAAATATTAATTATAAATAACATATTTATTATAATAATAATTACATTTAAAAATATTGTATACATAAAAAAATATATTTTATTCCTAACAAAATTAACCAAAAAATAATAAAATATAAAAAATTATATTCTATAAATTTAACACAAATAATTAATAAACACATAAAAACAAAATATTAGATACATAAAATATAATAGATAATTGGAGTGATAAATTTAAACCAACAAAGCCTTTTTTCTTTTAAATTTGTTATATTTCATAAAATTTACATAAAAACTATGGTATAATTATTTTAGTTTAGGAAGTGTTAAAGATGATATATTTAGACTATGCAGCTAATACACCAGTTGAAAAAGACGTTTTAAAAGAATTTGTAAGTGCAACAACAAAATTTATTGCAAATCCAAATAGCTCCCATCCATTAGGATTAGAAGCAAAAAAGAAAATCGATGATTGTAGTTTAAGTATTGCAAACTATTTAGATATAGAAAAGGATAATATTATTTATACAAGTGGATCAAGTGAATCAAATAACTTAGTTGTTAAAGGTGTTGCAGAACACAATATCGATAAAGGCAAGCATATTATTATATCTGCAATTGAACATTCTAGTATAATTGCTCCATGCAACTATTTAGCTAGTAAAGGATATGAAATAACAGTAATTCCTATACTTGAAAATGGACAAATAGACATAAAAGAATTAGAACAAAGTATAAGAGAAGATACGATTTTAGTAAGTGTATGCTATGTAGATAGTGAACTAGGTACTATACAACCTATAAATGAATTAGGTAAAATTATAAAAAAATATCCAAATTGTTTGTTTCATACTGATGCCACTCAAGCAGTCGGTAAAATAAAAGTAGATTTTAAAAATGTAGATTTTGTAACATTTGCACCACATAAATTTTTTGGCTTAAATGGTTTTGGTGTGCTATTAAATATCAACAATAATAAAATATCACCATTGATTCATGGAGGAAAATCTACAACAATTTTTAGAAGTGGAACACCGGTTACCGCAAATGTTGTAGCTCTAGAAAAAGCAATAGAAATAGCTCTAGATAATTTAAACGATAGATATGATTATATAAGTGGATTAAATACTTTTTTAAGAAATGAACTAAGTATTTTTAGTAAAGTCCATATTAATAGTCCAAAATTTAGTATTCCAAATACATTAAATTTCAGTTTAATTAACATGGATGCTAGAAAAATTGTCGCAAAATTAGGACAAAAAGGCATATACTTATCTACAACTTCTGCTTGTAGTTTGGGGAATACACCATCTAAATCTGTATATGCTATAACAAAAGATTTAGATTTAGCAAAAAATAGTATTAGAATTAGTTTAAGTCATCTAACAACTATTGAAGAACTAAATGAATTTATAAAAATATTTAAAAAAATATATGATGAGGAGTTAAGTAGTAATGAAAATAATTAAAATAAATGCTATGTGGTGTCCAGGGTGTTTAATATCAAAAAATATTTGGAATGACATAGAAGATTCATATCCAAATAATGAATATATAAACCTTGATTATGATATGGATGAAGAAATTGTTGAACAATATAATGTTGGAGATATATTACCAGTAGTCATAATTGAAAAAGATGACAATGAAATAAAAAGAATAATTGGAGAAAAAACAAAAAAAGAAATAGTAGAAGAATTGAGAGATATATTATGAAAAAAATATGGATAGTTATAATTTCTATACTTTGTTTGATCCCAAGTACAGCATTTGCATTAAATAAAGAATATGAAGATGTAACAGCTAGCATAGTAGGAGAAACTATTGAAGAAAATAAAGTTAATATTTATTTATTTTATAGCTACTTATGTCCACATTGTCATGATGAAATAGAATATTTTAATGAACTAGAAAATAAATACAAAGATAAAATAAATATTTATAAATATGAAGTAATGAAAGATAAAAATAATTTGACTATGATGAATGTATCAAAAAAAATATTTGATGTTTCTAGCACTGGAGTGCCATTTACTGTAATCGGTAAAGAATACATATTAGGCTTTAGTGAATCCACTAAAGATGAATTTACTTATATTATAGATAATTATTTAAAAGATAATGAAAACAATAATAACGAAAAATTAGAAAGAACAATTCCTATATTAGGAAAAATAAATGCAAAAAAAACAAGTTTAACATTAGTAGGTATAATACTAGGATTTATAGATGGATTTAATCCCTGTGCAATGTGGATACTATTGTTGCTAATAAATATGACTATTGGAATGAAAGATAAAAGAAAAATGATAACAATAGGCTTAACTTTTATTTTAACAAGTGGAATAATTTATTTTTTAAGTATGCTAGGTATGAGTGTTATAATAGATTTAACTATGGTTAATATAGTAAGAGATTTAATTGCAGTAGTTGCAATAATCTTAGGGTTTTATAACCTATATGTTTACATAAAAACTAGAAAAGACACAGGATGCCATGTAGTTGATAAAAATAAAAGAAAAGGAATTATAAAAAAAATAAATGAAATAATGTCAAAAAAATCAACAATACTTGCCATAATGGGAACAATTCTATTAGCAAGTAGTGTAAATTTAGTTGAATTAGCTTGTTCTTTAGGATTTCCAACAATATATCTAGAATTATTAAGTTTAAATAATATTCATGGAATAGCAAAAATTATTTATTTAATTATTTATATTTTCTTTTATTTAATTGATGATTTAGTAGTATTCTTAATAGCTGTATTTACACTAAAATCAAAAGGAATAAGTACTAGATATAACAAATTTGTTAATTTAATAGGTGGTTTATTAATGATTCTAATGGGAATTTTATTAATATTTAAACCAGATTGGATAATGTTGAATTTCTAAAAACTAAAAATAACGTAAAAATAACTTTGCAAAAATAAAAAATAATGTTATAATACTTTTGACAGATTTAAGTGGGCAGAATATCCCACTTTTATTAATGTTTGGAGGGAATATGGATAAAACATTAGAAAAAATAAAAGAGATAATTAGTGAACCAATTAGCAAATTAAATTTATCAGTAGATTCTATCGAATATATTAAGCAAGGTAAATATAATTTTTTAAACATTGTACTTGATAGAATTAATGGTATAGATTTAGACACCATAGTGGAAGCAACTAATATAATTAATCCAATATTAGATGAATATGATTTAATTAAAGAAGAATACATACTAGATATTTCAAGTAAGGAAAGAGGTTAGAATATGAACGGAAAAGAATTTATAAAAGCAGTAAAACATATTACTGAAGAAAAAGAAATAAGTGAAGATGTAGTTTTTGAAGGAATGGAACAAGCACTTTTAACTGCATACAAGAAGAATTTTAAAGGAAAAACAAATGTAAAAGTTGAAATTGATAGAAAAACAGGAGATATAAAAGTATTTACTTATTATGTAGTAGTAGATGAATATCATGATGGTGAAGAATATATTGATGAAGATGGAAATACTAAATTTACAGAACCTGATATTAATGAAGATGCACAAGTTTTATTAGAAGACATAATAGAAAAACATCCAGATGCAAAAGTTGGAGATGTATTCCAAGAAGAAGTTACACCACAAGATTTCGGAAGAATTGCTACATCAACTGCTAAACAAGTTTTAACACAAAAAGTAAGAGAAGCCGAAAGAGAAAGTATAATGAGAGAGTTTGAAGACAAAGAAAACGAAATAATGGTTGGAACTCTAGAAATGGAAGATGTTAAAAATTATTATGTTGATTTAGGACGTGCAAGGGGAATACTTCCAAAATCTGAAATAATTCCTGGAGAAACATTAAAAATGGGAAGTAGTATAAGAGTTTACATCAACAAGATAGAAAATACTACAAAGGGACCACTTATTAAATGTACTAGAAAACATTATGGATTTGTTAAAAGATTATTTGAAACATTTATACCTGAATTTAAAGAAGGAATTTTAATTCTTAATGCAGTTGCCAGAGAAGCAGGGATAAGAAGTAAAGTAAGCGTTTCAAGTCTAAATCCTAATATAGATCCAATTGGAACTTGTATAGGAGAAAAGGGAAGTCGTATAGGAAGTATACTTGCTGAATTAAATGGAGAAAAAATTGATTTAGTACAATATAGTGAAGATGATGCAGAATATATTAAAAATGCATTAAGTCCAGCAAAAGATGTTATTGTTAGTATTGTAGATAATACTAAAAAAAGAGAAGCAGTTGTTATTGCTGAAGGTGAAAATCAAAAACTTGCAATAGGTAAAAATGGTATTAATATAAAATTAGCTAGTAAATTAACTAAATTTAGAATAAATCTTAAAACTATGGAAGAATTAAACAAAGAAATTAATAAATAGTATATTATAAAATGAATTTATAAGGGTGATATTATGAAAGAAAGAAAAATTCCTATGCGTACTTGTGTAATAACACACGAAAAATTACCTAAAAAAGAATTAATTAGAATAGTACGTAATAAAGAAAATGAAGTATTTGTTGATGAAACTGGAAAACAAAATGGAAAAGGTGTTTATTTAAAATTAGATGAAACTGTTGTAGAAAAAGCACGAAAAGGTAAAATTTTAAACAAATACTTAGAAACAGATGTTGACGATAAAATATATGATGATGTTTTAAAATTAATAAAAAAATAGAAAGAAGGTATAATTTATGACAGTAAAAGATTATGCAAATGAATCAGGATTTTCAATACAAGAAGTATTAGAAAAATGTAAGGAACTTGATATTAAAGTAAATAGTGGTAATGATTATTTAGATGAAGATGGTATTATAATGCTTGATAATACTATGAACTTAATTAGTACTGAAACTGAAATGGATTATAATGATGCAGATGAATTAGATGAGGCAGTAGAAAACATAATGCTTGATTCTAAATTACAAGCTGAAGAAGATAATAATACAAAAAAAAGAGAAAAAGTAAAAAAGAAAGCTATTAATGAAAAAGATAAAAATGAATATTTAAAAAATAAAAAAGCAATGTATAAAAACAAAGAAAAATTATCTAATAATGCAAAAGATGAAAATGTTGTACTTTATAAAGATAATATGACTTTGGGAGAACTTGCTAAAGAATTAAATGTTAATGCAACAGATATAATGAAAAAATTAATAGGTATGGGTTTAATGATAACTATTAATCAATCAATAGATTTTGAAAATGCAGAAATAATATCTTTAGAATATGGTAAAACTTTAAAAAGAGAAGAAACACAAGATATTTCGAATTTTGAAGAATATGAAATAATAGATAATGAAGAAGATTTAGAAAATCGTCCACCAGTTATTACAATAATGGGACATGTAGATCATGGTAAAACAAGTTTATTAGATTATATAAGAAACAGTCACGTTGTTGATAAAGAATTTGGAGGAATTACACAACATATTGGAGCATATCAAATCAATTATAAAGATAATAAAATTACTTTCATTGATACTCCAGGTCATGCCGCCTTTACTGAAATGCGTGCAAGAGGTGCAAGTATTACAGATATAGTAATTATTATAGTTGCTGCTGACGATGGAGTTATGCCTCAAACTAAAGAAGCAATAGATCATGCTTTAGCTGCTAATGTACCAATAGTAGTTGCTGTAAATAAAATAGATAAACCAGAAGCAAATCCTGATAGAATACTTACTGAAATGGCAGAAAATAATATCACTCCAGAAATTTGGGGAGGTAATATACCTTTTGTTAATATATCTTGTAAAACAGGAGAGGGAATTGATACACTTCTTGATACATTACTTGCAATAAGTGAAGTTGAAGAATTAAAAGCAAATCCTAATAGATATGCAGTTGGAACAGTTATTGAATCTAGAGTAGATAAAGCTATTGGTGGTGTTGCAACATTATTGATTCAAAATGGTACTTTAAGACTTGGAGACCCAATAGTAGTTGGTACTACACATGGTAGGGTTAGAACATTTAAAAATGATCTAGGTGAAAATATAGTTGAAGCAGGGCCTAGTACACCAGTCGAAATAACAGGTTTAAGTGATAATCCTTCTGCCGGAGATAAATTTATGGCTTTTGAATCAGAAAAAATGGCTCGTGAAGTAGCTGAAAAAAGATTAATTCAAGCTAAGGCACAAAAACAAAAGAAAGACGTAGTAAGTTTTGAAAGTTTATTTGAACAAATGCAATCAGGTGTAAAAGAAATAAACGTTGTATTAAAATGCGATGTTAGAGGTAGTGAAGAAGCAGTTAAAAATGCATTAGAAAAAATAGACGTTGAAGGTGTTAAAGTGAAAGTTATAAGAAGTGGTATAGGAACTATTACAGAAAGTGACATAGTACTTGCTAATGCTAGTAATGCAATTGTAATAGGATTTAACGTTGTACCAAGTAATATAACTAAAGAAGTTGCAAAAGAATATAGTGTAGATGTTAAACTTTATACAATTATATATAAACTTGTAGAAGAAATGGAACTTGCAATGAAAGGTTTATTAGATCCAGAATATGTTGAAAAAGTAATAGGAACAGCCGAAGTTAGAAAAATATTTACATTCTCTAAAGTAGGAAAAATTGCTGGAGTAATGGTTACTAATGGTATAATCAAGTCAACTGCTATGGTACGTGTAATACGTGATGGAGTTATAATATATGATGGAAAAGTTGGAAGTCTACAAAGAGAAAAAGATAGTGTAAAAGAAGTAAAAAGCGGATTTGAATGTGGTGTAACAATAGATGGATATAGTGATATAAAAGAAAATGATATATTCGAATTCTATATAAATGAGTTAGTTAAATAAATTGACTAACTTTTTTTTATAAAAAAAAACTACTATAAAGTAGTTAATAATCAAAGTGGTGTCCGCGAGGCGACTCGAACGCCTGACCGATCGCTTAGAAGGCGATTGCTCTATCCAGCTGAGCTACGCAGACATAACAACGGATTACAAGAAAAATTATATAATAAAAATGTAGTAAATTCAAGTCTTTTTACTACATTTTTAGTTTTTTTTTAAATATTTTTTAAAATTTCTTCAATTTCTTCCTTACTTTTAAAACCAATAAACTTTGTTTTTTCAACTTTATCTTTATAAATAACAACTGTTGGAATACTCATTACACCAAATTTAATAGCAAGATCCGAATGAAGATCAGTATTAACCTTAACTACATTTACATTCATATTTTCTAAAATAGAACCTAACATCTTACAAGGACCACACCAATCAGCATAAAAATCAACTAAAGTTATATCATTAGTAAGTAAATCATCTAAATTTTCATCTTTTAAATATTTTATCATTGCTCGCTCCTATATTTTTCTATAATATCTTGTACACCATCGATATTTAATTTTTTATCATTAACTAACTTTGTAGCACTATCATAGCTCAAAATATTATATTTCATTAAAATATCAATAGTTTCTAAATTTGCTTTTTGAACATTATTTTTATTTTTTAATACAGTATTATAAACTTCATCAAAACTATTAGTTAAATTATTTGTTACATTATTTATTATAGGCAAATCATTTAAAATTATACCAGCGTATTTGCTATCGTTGACATATTCTGTTGTAGTATTAACAGCACTACCTATACAAAGTAAAATAAATACAAACAATAAACCTTCCAAAGAACCAATTATAGCTCCAATTAACTTATTAGGTAAAGATAATACAATAGTTGCATCTAATATTTTATTAAATACAACAGAAATCTTCTTTATTATACTAAATACAATACCAAGTATTAATATTGTCAAACCATAAGCTAAGACTTCATAAAATAAAATATTTACACCAATTATACCTTTAAAAAATCCTGCAAATTCAAAGAAAGGTAAATTTTCATACATATATGTTGAAATAGGTTGTTTTACATAAAATGCAATTATAAATATTAAGAATGTACCAATAAAATTAATTAAACTAGGTAAAGTTCCTTGTCTAAAACCTTTAAGTACAAATAACAATAAAATAACTAAAATAATATAATCTACTATATTCATATCAATCCTCCTACAAAAATTATATTATATTAAAGATGAAAAATAAAGAATTATTTGATATAATAAATTATATTAATTGAAAGGAGTAAAAAATATGGCACAAATGACAATAGTATATAAAATTAGTCCAAATTTAAAAAAAGAAATTATTGAGTTTTATCAAGATAGATTTATTCCAAAGAAACCCCCATATAGTATATTTCAAGTAAAAGATTTTGATTGCGTTATTACATTATATGAATCAGGAAAAATTATGTTTCAAGGGATAGGTGCTGATATAGAAGCATCATATTGGATTGAAAGAGAAAGAATATTAAATAATAGAAATGTTTCTAGTGAATTAGCAAAAGATATGAAGAAAAAAGATGAAAAAAAGAAAGATTTATCTAATGATACTTTTAAGTATATTTCAACAATTGGTTCAGATGAGGTAGGCACAGGAGACTATTTTGGACCAATTGTAGTAACTGCTAGTTATGTTGATATAAAAAATAAATTTATGTTAGAAGAATTAGGTATAAAAGACTCTAAAAAATTAACAGATGAAAAAATTCTATCTATTGCACCTAAAGTTATAAAAGAAATACCTCATGTAACATTCATTTTAAGTCCTTCAGATTATAATCAAAAAGGTATAACAAACATGAACAAAATAAAAGCAATTTTACATAATAAAGTAATATATTCTCTAATACATAAAAATGATTATAATTATGATAAAATAGTTATAGATCAATTCTGTTATCCATATAAATATTTTGAACATATTAATGAAGTTAAAGATAAAGTAACTAATATAACATTTACAACTCATGCAGAAGATAAATGTCTATCAGTTGCAACATCTAGTATTATATCGAGATATATATTCTTAAAAGAAATGGATAAATTAAGTGACGAATTACATTTACCTTTAAAAAAAGGAGCAGGAATAGAAGTAGATAAACAAGGAATAGAAATAGTAAAAAAATATGGATTAGAAAAATTAAATTCTATCGCTAAAATTAATTTTAAAAATACAGACAAGATAAAATCCCAATTATAATCTATAAGGGATTTTATTCTTTATAAAAATCTTCGATATTCTTATCAAGTATAATAGAAAGTTTAATTAATTTTTCCAAAGGAATCTTTTTTGTGCTATCTGTTTCACTTTCAAATCTTTTATAATGATTATGACTATAATCTAATAATGCAGAAATGTTTTCTGTTGAATAAGGATTAATTAAATTTCTATTTTCATATGTTTTAAATTCATTATATTTTTCAATTCTAAATTTCTTTATATTTTTACAAATATTTGTATAAAGTTTTTCAGTATTAATTGAACTAACTTTTTCTTGTAAAAAAATGAACTCTTTTACTGCCATTTTTATGTAATCACCTCATATAAAAATTATTTCATATATTTTTAGACAAATAAGCCATGGTTTCGCGCAAGTTTGAATTAAAAATATATTTTTTTTGTTATAATACTTCCATGTTGGAGAACAATATAAGTAAATTATTATTAAAGGAGTTGCAATTAATGAAAAATAAGTATATGGATAATTATATAAAATTATTTAGAGATTTCTATAATGGTATAGAAAAAATTGATAATTTAATATTAAAAAGTTATTACAATCACTATAATTATTTATTATTAGAGTTAGATTTTATAAATAATAATGAACCATTAAGAATATTAAAAAAACATCACCAAAAATGGGAAGAAGATAAAGAAAAAATAAATAATGAAATAATTGATCTATTTGATAAAATTAAAAAATTAATAAATTAAAAAAATACGGATATACTATTTAACAACATATAGTATATTTAATTATATCTTATAATAATATACTAAATTATTTTTAACAAACAAAAAAACAAAATTTAACAATATGGCGTTACTAAAGAAATAAGAATCGTTTGTACAATAAATTTGGGTGATTATTATGAAGATAAGTGAAGCAGTATCTAAAAAGATATTATGTATCATCAAAGAAAGGGATATTACAATAAATAAACTAGCAACAATAAGTTGTTTAACTCAAAGTACAGTTGATAGTTTAGTTAACGGAAAAAGTAAAAATCCAAAATTGTTAACAATTATAAGAATTTGTGATGGATTAAACATGACACTTAAAGAATTCTTTTCAGATGACATATTTTTAAATTTAGATAGAGAAGATTAATCATGTAAAATTAACGTCAAAATGTTAACTTTAACTTCAAAGTATACCCTTTCATTGATATAATAATAAAATGAAAGGGTTTTATTTTTATGAAAAATAACAAAATAAATTTTAAAAAGAGCAAATATTTTATTTATATAGCAATAATATTTTTATTAATATATACTATAAAAGAATATTTTAAAACACAAAATATTATTTATTTATATATACTTATATTATTAATAACAATATCATTATTTACATTAATTTATATAGCGTTAAGTAATGAGGAAGAAGGGGTTTCAAAATATTTATATATATCAAAAGAAGAATACAATGAATTATTAGAAAAGATAGATATTGACAAAAAAATTATAAAAGAAAAAAATGATAGAATAAAAAAATTAAATAAGATAATTAATAAAGACAAATAAAACTATTTATTATTGTAAAACATACATATATTCGGTATAATAAATCAAGGTGATTATATGTATGCTTCAGTATTAATAGAATATAATTCTAAAAGTCTAAATAAAACATTCGATTATAGAATTCCAGATAATATTAATATAAAAATAGGTAATAAAGTAAAAGTATTATTTAATAATAGAATTATTTATGGAATTATAATAAATATAAAAGATAATACAGAATATGAACAAACAAACGAAATTTTAGATGTAGTAAATCCAAATATATATTTAAATAATGAATTATTAGAATTAGGTAAATATTTATCAAAAGAAACTTTAACCACTTTAATTAAAGCATATCAAACAATGTTACCAAGTAGTTTGAAGGTAAAAAATATAAAAAATAATTATAATAAATATGAAGAATATTTAGTATTAAATAAAGATAAAAATTTTATAACTAATTATATTAAAGAGAATACTAGAAGTAAAGTAAGAATAAATATACTAGAAGAATTATTAGAAAAACAATCTATTAATAAAAAAAATGTAAGTTCTGTTTATAAAAAATTATTAGAAGAAGATATAATAAAAATAGAGAAGAAAAGAATTTATAGATTATCGTTTGATAATATTAAAGAAGTTAATTATAAATTAACAGAAAATCAAGAAAATGTAGTAAAAAATATAGATTTAAAGACATATAACACTTACTTATTACATGGGTTAACAGGAAGTGGGAAAACAGTTGTATATATAGATTTAATGAAGAAAGTTATTTCTTTAGGAAAAAAAGCAATAATGTTAGTACCAGAAATTAGTTTAACAACTCAAATGGTAAACAGATTAAAAAATTCATTTAAAAATGATATTGCAATTTTGCATAGTGGACTATCAGATGGAGAAAAATATGATGAATATACTAAAATAAATAATAATGAAGTGAATGTCGTAGTAGGTACACGTAGTGCAATATTTTCACCATTAAAAAATATAGGAATAATAATAATTGATGAAGAACACAGTAGTACATACAAACAAGAAAGTAATCCAAGATATAATGCAATTGATATGGCAAAATGGCGCTGTAAATTCAATAAATGTCCATTATTATTAGGTAGTGCAACCCCAAGTCTAGAATCTTTTGCTAGAGCTCAAAAAGGGGTTTACAAACTATTAGAATTAAATAAAAGAGTTAATAATTATGAAATGCCAGAAGTAAAATTAGTAAATATGGCACAAGAAATGAAAAAAAGAAATATGATATTCAGTGATGAATTAAAACATGAAATAAATAATACTTTAAAAAATAAAAAACAAGCAATGATATTATTAAATAGAAGAGGATTTAGTACATTTGTTAGCTGTCAAAATTGTGGATACGTATATAAATGTCCACACTGTGAAATAACTCTAACGTATCATAAAAGCAAAAATAGTTTAAGATGTCATTACTGTGGATTTACAAAATTCTTAGATATTAAATGTCCAAATTGTAAAGAAGATGCAATTCGTGACTTTGGTACAGGCACAGAAAAAATAGAAACAGAATTAAAAAAAATATTTCCAGAAGCTAAAATAATTAGAATGGATAGAGATACAACAACAAAAAAAGGAAGTCATGAAAAATATATTAATTTAATTGAAGAAGGAAAAGTCGATATAATAGTTGGTACACAAATGATAAGTAAAGGTTTAGATTTTCCAAATATTAACTTAGTAGGTGTAATAAACGCAGATGAAACATTAAATATTCCAGATTTTAGAAGCAATGAAAGAACATTTCAATTATTAAATCAAGTTAGTGGAAGAGCTGGTAGAAGCGGAATAAAAAGTAAAGTAATAATACAAACATTTAATACAGATAACATAATATTTGAATTTATAAAAAATAACGATTATATAAGTTTTTTCAAATACGAAATGGAATTAAGAAAAAAATTAAAATATCCACCATACTATTATATAATTAGTATAAAAATATGTAGTAAAGATTACGAACTAGCTAGTAAAAATTCAACAAAAATATATAATTATTTAAAAAACAATATAGAAAAACAATCAATAATATTAGGCCCATCAACAGCAAGTTTATTTAAATTAAATAATATATATAGATTTCAAATTATTATAAAATATAAATATGATAATAAAATATTTGATAGTCTAAAATTTATAGACAACTTATATATAACAGAAAAAAATATATTTCTTGAAATAGATAATAACCCAATAAGTATTTAATATTAGAAAGAAATTATATAAATAATTAAAAATTATTTTGTTATTTTCTTTTTTTTTGCTATAATATAGAAGAATAAGTAGGTGAAATATGAAAAAAGCATTAATTTTAATAGCAACAATATTTTTTACTTGTGCCTGTACTAATATTAATAAATTAAATTATAAAGATATTATAGATAGTACAATAAAAGAAAATGCACAAAACAAATATTACAATCATTCAGGAAGTGGTTATAAATATTATTTACCTAAATATATGAGTATTAAAAATATATATAGATATAATGAATTGTTAAATAGTAACGATAATACCTATTATTTATATGCAGATATTATAAGTTACTATAATAAAAAAGAATTAACTATCGACAAGCAATGTAGTATTAATTATAAATTTACAAATAATAATAAAAATGGATATTTATGTATAAATGAAAATAATGAAAAATATTTGATTGAAATAGTATATAATTATGCTAAAATAGAAGTGAAAACAGATAAAAATAATTTGAATGAAACAATAAATAATAGTATAATAATATTGTCAACAATAAATTATGATAAAGATTTAATACAAAATTTAATAATAGATGAAAAATTAAATAATAAAGAAGAGAATTTAAATATATTTGGAGATAGAAAAAAAACAGAAGATTTTATTGAAGTAATAGAAGAATATGATAACTATGATGAAAAAGAAAATGATATTCCAGATTATGATATAATTAACTAGAAAGGTGATAATATATGGGTTTATTAGACAAAGTTAAAGGTATATTATTTGATGAAGAAGAAATAGAATTACCAGAAATAAAAAAAGAAACTAAAAAGGAAGTAAAAAAAGAAGTAAAAGAATATGACGAAAATCCTATTAAAGAAATAAAAATTCCAAAAGACGATTTTAGTGATAGAGAATATAGAACTGAAAATACTTTTACTTTTCCTATTGATTTTGAGGATGATGAAATAAAAGAAGAAAAAAAACCAGCTCCATTTATCAAAGAAGTCAAACCTAAAAAAATAGAAAAAAGAGATTATAGTGATTTCTTAACAAAAAAAGAAGAAAAAAAGCATTTTAAACCAACACCAATAATATCTCCTGTATATGGAGTATTAGATCAAAATTATAAAAAAGAAGATGTTATAGTAAAAAAAGATATATTAAGAAAACCAAATGAATTATCGCTTGAAGAAGTAAGAAAAAGAGCATTTGGATCTTTAGAAGATGAAATAGAAGAAAATTTAACACATACACAAGAAATAAAAACTACTGAAACAAAAGAAATAAAAAAAGAAATTAAATTTGAAGAAATAGAAAAACCAATAGATAAGAAGAAAACAATTGGTGAACTTATAGAAGAAGATAATAAAAATTTAGAAATACCAGAAATTGAGAGTATAGAAGAAGATAATACAGAATATAATAAAGATGAGCAAAATGATGATAATATAGAAGCACCAAAAAATTCAATAGATGATTTATTAAGTATAAAAGAAAAAGACGATAGTAATGAAATTGATGATGAAGAAGCGGACTTATTTAGTTTAATTGATTCAATGTATGAAGAAAAGGGAGAATAGTGGATATGGACTTTATAGAAATTTTACCAGCAATAATATATATATTGTTAATTGTTTTGCTAATAATTCTAATAATTTTAGGAATAAAATTAATAATTTCTGTTGACAAAATAGATAAATTATTAAATGATGTACAAACTATAATTAGTTCATTTGATGGAGTATTTAGACTTATTGATCTAACAAGTGAAAAATTATCTATGGGAGTTACTTGCATAGTAGAATGG
>CAKOHQ010000027.1 GCA_934085875.1 uncultured Bacilli bacterium
TAGTTGCAACTAAGAATTCTACAAATAATAGTATTAATAATCCCAAAACAGGAGATAATGTTGTATTATATGTTATAGGTTCTATTATTTCAATAATTGGAATAGCTGGGTTTGGATTATATGGTTATAAAAGAAAACAAACAAATTAAAAAAATTATAAATAAATATTATTAATATTGTACGAGATGGTATTTTTAAATATATCATTTTGCAGTAATCATAAAAGAAGAATTATATTATATTTAAAAGATAAAAAATTTTATAAAAATGGAAGGATGGAGAAAATGAAGAAAAGAAAATTATTTATCACTACTATATTAGTGTTTCTGTTTACACTTTGTATTGCACCAGAAAATGCATTTGCAGAAACAGAAATTAATGTAGTAGAAATTAATGCTGTAAAATATAATTATAATGCAGGTGATAAACCAGATGATACTTATACTTTGCGAAGTGGAGACACTGCATATTACTATGATATAGAATATGAATATTGGGAAGAGATGGAAACTAATGTAAGTGGATATTCTGTCCCAGTAAAATATTGGTATTCTGATGAAAGTAAAAATAATATGGTAGCAGAAGATAAGAAAATTACTACTTTTGAAGAAGGAAAAACATATATGTATAGCATTTCTTTAACATCAAGAGATGGATATACGTTTGCAGATAATACAGAAGTTTATGTAAATAATGAAAAAGTAAATGCTATAAATGTTACTAAAAATGAAAGAGGATTATTTATTACAGCAATAAAAACAATTAAACCAACTAAACCAATACAAAAACAAGAAATTGATGTTGTTGAGATTAATAACGCAACTTTAAATTTTAAAGATGGTGATAAACCAGTGTTTACTGGAACAATATCAGATGATAGATATAAGTTTGTATTTGAATTATGGAGAACTAATGATGCTGGAATAACTTCAGTAGATTGGTTTAATGATGCTGATCACATTGATTATTTGGGTGGAAAATTAATAACTGCATTTGATAAAAATAAGACTTATACTTATGAATTAGCTTTAGTAACTACAGCTGAAGGTGGAGAAAAATGGTTTTTCGGACAAAATACAAAACTAAAAATTAATGGGCAAGAAGTTGGATATGTATGTGGAAGTTCTTATGGTGAACAATCATTCAGTGTTACGACAAAAATAAATATGGTTCCTTCATCAAAAGAAATTAAAAATGATGGAGAGATAAAAGCGAGTATCACATTCGAAAAAGATATTAATGCAAATTATGTACTAGAAACAAAAAAAGTAGAAGTTAAAAAGGACTTAGCAGATAAAAATGTTAAGTATATTGTTGATATTAATGTATTAGAAAATGGGCAAATAGTTAAAATAAATGATACAAAAATGAAAATAAGAATTGCTTTACCAGAAGATTTAAAAGGATATGAAAAATATGAAGTAGTTTATATTAAAGATAACCAAATACAAGAAACTATTCCAGCGACAATAGAGGATGGATACATAGTATTTGAAACAACTCATTTAAGCGAATATGGAATAGTTGCAACTAAGAATTCTACAAATAATAGTATTAATAATCCCAAAACAGGAGATAATGTTGTATTATATGTTATAAGTTCTATTATTTCAATAATTGGAATAGCTGGGTTTGGATTATATGGTTATAAAAGAAAACAAACAAATTAAAATAATAAAGTTAAAAAGCTTATAAAAAACATAAAATTATAATATTGTGTGGGATGATAATTAATATTATCATCCTATGTTAACTATAAAAAAATAGTATCACATTTAAAAATTTTTTTGAAATTCTATAAAAATGATAGGAGGAAAAAAATGAAAGAGATAAAAAAATATTTTATGACAACAGTATTTATGCTAGTAGCATTCTTTGCATTTGGAACTATAAAAGTAAATGCAGCAATATCAGGTACAGCATATGATGTTGATTTAGGAACCGTTAATGTTGGATATACAGAAAATCCAATGGGTTATATTAATGTTCATAACAATGGTACTGAAGCATGGGCTATATGGAATGTTACAGTTGATAGAGACGATATTTTTAATATTAATGGAACTAATCGTGACATAGTTGAACCAGCATATGATAGTTACGAGCAGTATTATGTAACAGCTGAAACAGGACTTCCTGCTGGAACATATACAGGAAAGATAACAGTAGATACTATGTCAAATTATGCTATGGAAACAACTGTAACTCTAAAAGTAGTAGATCCAAGTGCTAAAAATAATGTTTTAGTTACAGATGCTACAGCTTTTATTAATGCTGTAAATAAAACTAACGCAGAAGATTCAGCAGATTTAATAAAATTACAAAATAATATTAATATGGGTGAGAATGATGAGTTAAATTGGCATATATATAAAGACACTATACTAGATTTAAATGGAAACACATTAACACTAGTAAATGATAAATCAATTAATCTAATATATCATGATAATGCAACTCTTAAATTAATTGACTCTAGCAATGGAAAAACAGGTAAGATTTATAAAAAGAAAAATAATGAAATATTTTATTTCTTTACTGTTCAAGAGAATGATGCAACTAAAAAGCATGATATTGCTGTTTTGGTAGATGGGATAAAAATAGAAAGAGAAAAACAACCAGAAAAACCTAGTACTATATTTAAGGGAAAGAGCAATTATAAGTTAACTGTAAGAAATACAACATTGAATGGTTTGACTTATTTGTTACGTAGTGATGATAATGTAAGAGTTGATTTAAGTATTGAAACAATTAAACTTTATACATATTCAGGTCAAAGTATGGCAGTTATGGCACGTAACTCAAATAATGAGTTTGAAAAAGAAATGTTAATAGGTAATGTAATACCAGAGGATTCTGAATTTTTATATTATAACATTAATGATAAGCAAGTCGTAGCAGATAGAAATCGATTAATTTCTGAGCCACTTGTTGAACGTTATGATGATGATAAAACTCGCTCTATTATTGTAAGAAAGAAAACAGGATTTGATGTTTCAGATGTTAGTTTAAATGAAATTTATGGATATACAGAAGCTACTGATGTGAAAGAAATTCCAATATATAATAGTGGGGCAGCCGACTTACAAATTAAAAATGTTTCAGTAGATAATGCTAATTTTATAGTAGAGGGTACTGGAACTCCAACAGTAACTGTTGGAGCAACAAATACAGACTTTAAAATCAAAGCAAAAAAAGGATTAAATGTAGGAGAATATTCAGCCAATATAACCGTAACTGATATAAATGATAATACTTATACATCAAAAGTTACATTAAAAGTGGATAAAAAAGAAATAACAGACCTTGATATTTCAATTGATAGTTGGACTTATGGTGAAGAACCTAAAATGCCAGTTATAAATTATGGTTCAACACTTACAAAAAATGATGGTGGTATTGAGTATGCATCTGAAGGTAGTGCTAACTGGTCTTGGATGCCTCCTGTATTGGCTGGTAAGTATAAAATGAAATTCAAATTAACTAATGATGCTAATGAAAAATATATCATTCCAGAAAATAATATAGTTAATTTTGAAATTTACAAAAATAATACAGAAATTAAGATAATAACTAAATCAAATTCATGGGTATATGATGGAAATGAACATAAGGAAGATGGATATGATGTATATTATGGGGGTACAAAACTTGAATTTTCTGAAAATGTTAAAATGTATAAACTACCAAACAAAACACAAGATGAAATAATGCTAACAACAAAAGGAAAAGTTAAAGATGTATCTGATGGAACAGTTGAAAATGGTATATTTGATTATATGTTACTAAATGCAAATAGTTATAGTAATGTAACAATAGAAAAAGGAACACTTTCTATTACACCAGTTACAACTCCAATAGTTGTAACTGCAAATAGTGATAATAAAAATTATGATGGAGAAGATTTAACTAATAAGGGTTATACATATACTAATGATGTTTTACTTGCAGGAGACGAATTAACTGCTACTATTACAGGTAAACAAAAATATGTTGGAACCTCTGATAATAAAGTAACAGGTGTAAAAGTTACAAGAGATGGAAAAGATATTACATCTAACTATACTTTTGGTACTCATGTAAATGGCACATTAGAAGTAGAACAATCAACACAAATAATTAATGCAGAAGAAAATTTATATGTTAAAGTTGGTGGAACTCTAACAATAGATAAAATTAAAGAACTATTAAATTGTAATTTAACTGATTATAAAATTAAATATATAAGTGGAAGTGCAGGAACATTTGATGAAACTACAGGATTTACAGCAGGAACAACAGATGGAAAAGTAACAATGGAAGTTATTGCTCCAGCAAAAGATGTTAATAATGATGGCATAAACGAATATGCTGAAGCAAGACAAAAATTCTATATAAATATTGTAGAAAAGAAAACTGTAACATTTAGTGGTATAGAAGATAATCAAGTATTTATTTATAACGGAGAAAAACAAAAACCGATTGGTAGAATTGAAGTTATAGGTGGAAATGTAAAAATACTATATACCAAATACAAAGGAACAGGAACTACAAATTATGATAGTGCAGATGCTCCAAAAAAAGCGGGAACATATACTGTAACATATAGTGTACCAGAAGATAATGCAGATTATGTAGGAAGTGTAACTTATGTTTTCACAATCAAAAAGGCACAAGTAACAAAGGAATATCCAGAAAAAACATCTTTTGAATATGATGGAAAGATCCATGGATATGACCATGGACATATTGTAGGTATTCAAGAAATAACTGGTACTTTTATGGCTCTAAAAGTTGGAAACTATAGTTTTACTTGGTCATTAGTAGATAAAGATAACTATGAGTGGAATGATGGTACAACTGATGATTATACTGTAAATTGGTCTATAATAAAGGCAACACCTAATTATGAAGTGCCAACAGGATTAACAAGTGTTAAAGGAAAAGTGCTTAGTGATGTAGTGTTACCTTACGGATTTACATGGGATACACCAAACTTAGTATTAAATGCTGGAAAACATACATATAAAGCAACATATACACCAAAGGATACTAATAATTATAATGTTGTAAATGACATTGATATTGAAGTTGATGTAAAAGATTTATTTGATGTAATGACCTCAGTTGATGGTGGTATTAGTGGTGGTAATGGAACTATTACTCCAAGCAAAATAGATGTTGTAGAAGGAAGTAAAGTAATAATTGAATTTACTCCAAATACTGGTTATATGATTGATAAAGTATTAGTAAATGCAGTTAATACACCTGTTGTAGGTAATAAATTAGAACTTCCTGTTAATGAAGAAAAAGAAGTTGTTGTAAGTTATAAGAAGATACCATTCAGAGTTACTGTTAAAGATGTAACTGGTGCTACTATTACTCCAAACGGAGCTGTTAGTGTAAACTATGGTGATGATAAAGAATTCACAATAAGAGCAAATACAGGATATAAATTAATAAAAGTTTTGGTTAACGGAGAAAAAAGGACATTAGATAATGATATATTAAAGTTAAAAAATATAACAACAAATATGGATATAAAAGTTGTTGTAGAAAAAATAGAATACAAAGTAATAGAGGGTGCAGGACAAAGTTATATTATTGATCAAGATACTGAGGCTAGATTTAGAATAGATGCAGATTATAGTTTATTTAATAAAAAAGTATACGTTGATAATGTCTTTGTGGATAGTAAAAATTATACATCAGAAAGTGGTAGTACAATTATTACATTTAAGAAAGAATATATTGATACACTTTCAGTTGGAAAACACCAATTATATGTAGTATTTACAGATGGTGGAGAATCAAATACAACTTTTATTGTTTCAAAGAAAAAAATTGAAAACAATAAAAATAATAGTCCTTCAAATGTTAATAAAGAAGAAAATAAAGATAATTCAAATCCAAAAACTGGAGATAATGTAATACTTTATTTAACAACAACAATTATATCAATAATTGGTATGGGAATAACAATTATTATAAAAAGAAAAAATAATTAAAATAAATATTATAAAAATGAAGACTAGATATTTCTAGTTTTCTTTTTAAACAATAGGGAGATAGATGTCATATGATAAATAAATGTATTAAACTAAAATTTAATAAAAATACTATTATTTTATTTATAATTATTATCACTATATTTATAATGATATTTAAACCTGTATATGTAGGAAAAATAAATAAAGATGGTAAAGTAGAATATATAGATAGAGTAGTTAATGTAACAAAATATTCAAATAAAATAGTTATAGAATTTAAAAATAATTATGATTTAATAGATAATGGAATAATTACAACAGAAATATATAAAAGAATAAAAAACAATGATAATATTTATAATTTAACAGTAACTGAGTATTTAAGATTAGGGGATATATCACCAAAAGAAAGTTATAATATAAATAAAGCAATAGAAAAGTGTATAGTAAATAAAGATACATTATATAAAGAATATTTTGCAAAAACTTGTGGTTTTAAAAACAAAAGCGAATTGTTAAAATATACTAAAAGAGTAATTGAATTATCCAATAAAGAAAAATAAATAAGATATTATCAAATAAATTTTGTGGCAAAAAAATAAAATATTTTTACTTTATAAAGATTAAGGAAGAATAATTATGATTTTTTTAGTTAGAAGATATAAGTTATTTAGCAACGTGACCGCCAGGAATCGAAAGCATACAAGGCCAATGGATTCATTTAGTGTTGACTTAGTTGGATTTGCATATGTCGTAACTTATAATGAATACAACATCATATTTTGCAAATCCATTAGTAACATTAATTATAACTTATCTAGGTAAATAATAATAAAAGATATTAACTCATGAGTTAGTATCTTTTTTATTTATAATCATAAAATTAATTGGTGATATAATGAAAGTATGTGTTTATGCAATATGTAAAAATGAAGAAAAATTTGTAGAACGTTGGTATAACAGTATGAAAGAAGCAGACGAAATTTATGTTTTAGATACTGGTTCAGATGATAATACAGTTAAATTGTTAAAGAAATATGGAGTAAATGTAAAAAGTGAGATTATTAAACCTTGGAGATTTGATGTTGCTCGAAATAAATCTTTAGAGATGGTTCCAAAAGATACTGATATATGTGTTTGTACTGATTTAGATGAAGTTTTTCTACCAGGCTGGAGAAAAATATTAGAAGACAATTATAAAACTAATTATAGGGTTTATTATACTTATAATTGGCATATAAATGAAAAAGGAGAAGGGGATGTTACATTTCTTCTAAATAATATACATCCAAGAGAAAATTATCATTGGTTACATCCAGTACATGAAGTATTGACGTGTAAAACTAATGAAATGTTTATGACTTTGCCTAGTATTGTATTAAATCATTATCCAGATCAAACAAAATCTAGAAGTAGTTATTTAGAATTATTAGAGTTATCTGTAAAAGAAGATCCATTAGATGACAGAAATATGCATTATTTAGGAAGAGAATATATGTATTATAGAAAATGGGAAGAATGTATTAATACTTTAAAAAATCATCTTAATTTAAAAAGTGCAACATGGAATTTAGAAAGAGCAGCAAGTATGCGTTTCATTGCTAGAAGTTATATCAATCTTAATAACGAAAAAGAAGCAGAATATTGGTATAAACTTGCTATAAAAGAAGCTCCTAATATAAGAGAAGCATATACTGAATTGGGGATACTTTATCATAATCAAAAAAACTATTTAGATAGTATATATTATTTTTTAAAAGCGTTGATGATAAAAGATAAAGATTTAATTTATATAAATGAAATATTTTGTTATGATGGTACAATAGAAGATATAATGAGTTTAAATTATTATTATTTAGCATTGTATAAAGAAGCATTATTTTATGTTAACGAAGCTTTAAAGTATGAAAAAGATGTTGATAGATTAAATGATAATAAAAGATTAATGCAATCAAAACTTTGACAATATTTTAATTTAGTGATATTATAATCCTCACTTAAAGGAGGATTTTTTATGCAATATAATTTATCAGAATTAGAACATATATTTTATAAATTAGAAAATATATTAAATAATATAGAAGAAATCAAGTTAAATGAAAAGACATTTTTGTTGTTTCTTGCAAATGATGACAAAGTTAAAGTAAAGATTAATTTTTTAAATGTTGCTCATTTATTAGGTATTAACACAGAACAATTAAAATTATCTGGATTTTATACAGGAAATAATTCATATGAAATATTAAGAGATTTTGTTAGTCAAGGAGCTTATCAATTTCATAAATTGAATAAAGAAGGTATTTTGTCTTGCAATAATGTTTTTTCTGTATATTTAAAAAGTAAGATGGATGGTTTTTTAGAAAATATGAAGTTTAGTGTTAATGATATTTCTTTTGTATGTAAATATAATAGTGAAAGAGGCTATACTAGTTCTACAAAAAATCAAAAATATGATTACATTATTGTAAAAAAATTATTTGCTGATAGATATGGTGCTATTTGTTTAGTAAAGAATACATTTGACTATGCACCAATGAGTAATCAAATATTTGAAACAGAAGAAGAATTAAGTCAATTTTTAAAAGATAATATTACTAATCAAGAAGTTACTATATTAAATGCTATGAATTTTAAACGTAATGATGTATCTCAAGATACAATGATTAAATTGCCGTTACCTTTATTTGCAAAAAAATTAAAAGAATTAAAAAAGATAAAACAAGATTTTTCTTGTATTGTTGATACTTCAAATGCTCTTATTTATCATTTAAATAAATATATTGAAAGTATTAATGCATTAAATAATGAAACTCGAACTGTTGATAAGGTGTGTAGTAATATGTCTAAGGGTAAATTATTGGATTCAAGTGATATTAAAAGTTCAAATATAAAAAGAATAATTGATAGTTTTAATGAATTTTTATGTAATAAAGATAATATTAATACGGAAAATAATACAGAACATTATCAACAAGTAAAAGATGAATTAAAAGAAAAAAAAGAAAGAATAATAGAATTAGAAAAAGAAATACAAGAATTAAAAGAACAAAATAATAAGTATAAAGATGAAAATTGCAGTATAAATGATTTATTATTATGTTTTGATGATGTAAGAAATGAAGTTATTGAACTTTTGAAAAAGCCTAAAATTAAATAGGTTTTTTCTTTTTCTAACTTAAAATATGTGTTATATTATATGTGTGGTGGTTATTGTGAATAGTTTAGTTCTTGCATATTTAGGGGATGCAGTATATGAGCTTTGGATTAGAGAGTATTTAATTAATAAGGGTTTTGTTAAAGTAAATGATTTACAAAATGAGAGTATGAAGTTTGTTAGTGCAAAGAGTCAAGTACATCATTTACATAGATTGTTGGATAAAAATATATTTACAGAGAATGAAATAGATATAATTAAAAGAGGACGAAATTCTTCTAGTCATGGTAAAAAGAATGTAGATATTATTACTTATAAAAAAAGTACTGGTTTAGAATGTTTAATAGGTTATTTAAAAATAAATAATAATATTGATAGAATTAATGAAATAATGAATTATATTGTGAGGGATAATGATGAGAGTAACGGGTAAAAATGTATTTAATGAATTAGATATTAATAGTATTAAAAGAATATATTTAAGTAAAAATTTTAAAGATAAAAATATATTAGATATTATTCATAGAAATAATTTGAAATATGTTGTTAGTGATCAGAAGATATTGGATAAAATGATAAGTCATAATCAAGGGATTGTTGTTGATATAGATGATTATAAATATAAAGACATAAATGTTATAGATGATAATTTTGTAATTGTTTTAGATCATTTGGAAGATCCACATAATTTTGGTGCTATAATACGTACTGCTGAAAGTAGAGGAATAAAAAATATTATTATTCCTAAAGATAGAAGTGTAAGTGTTAATGAGACAGTTATGAAATGTAGTGCTGGTACTTTGAATCATGTTAATATAATAGAAGTTACTAATTTAGTTAATGCTATAAATTATTTGAAAGATTTAGGTTTCTTTATATATGGTGCTGAAGCAGATGGTGTTTTATATAATCAAGTAGATTATAGTGATAAGATATGTTTAGTGATAGGTAGTGAAGGTAAGGGAATTAGTAATATTGTTAGAAAAAATTGTGATGAGATTATTTCACTTCCAATGAGAGGACATATAAATAGTTTGAATGCTTCTGTTGCTGCTGCTATTTTGATATATGGTATAGGTGATTAAATGGAGTATCCGGATAATGAACTTACTTATTTATTAAATGATAATAATGAGGCTGCACAAGATATTTTGTATGAGAAATATAGATATATAATTAGCACCTTGTTGAGTAAATATAGAAGGGTGTTTCTTGCTTTAGGTATAGATAAAGAGGAAGTTAGGCAAGAAGCTAATTTGGCTTTTAGTTATGCATTATATAATTATAATGAAAATAAAGATACTAGTTTAAGTACTTTTATAACTTTATGTGTTGAGAGAAAAATTAGAGCTGTTATAAGAAGTAAAGAAACTGTTAAAAGTAGAGTTCAAAATGAGATTGTTTCATATAATAGTGATATTATTTTTGAAAATATAATTGCTGATGAAACTTATGAACCTAGTAAAAAGATAGAAAATATAGATATGTTAAAATATATAAATGAAAAGGTTAAAGATTTGTTATCAGATAAAGAGAAGAAAGTATATAATTTACTTATACAAGGTATGAATTATCAGGAGATAGCTTTGTTGTTAGAAATGGCTCCTAAGCAAGTAGATAATTGTATTCAAAGAATTAGGATAAAATTAAAGAATCTTGAATAAAAGTGTTGCATACTAATATCATTTGTGATATATTATGTTTGTACACGGAAGTGTTTTTTTAATACATTAAATTTAGAGGTGAGAATATGGCTAAGGATGAAGAAAAAAAGAGTTATATTAAAGAAGTAAAAAGTGAAATGAAAAAAGTGAAATGGCCTACTAAAAAAGAAATGATAAAGTATACTATTTCAACTTTGGTGTTTGTTGTTGTGTTTGCTTTGTTCTTTTTTGGAATAGAAAGTTTATTTGCATTTGTAAAGGGGTTAATAGGATAATATGGAAAATGATGCAAGAGAAAAATTATGGTATGTTGTAAATACTTATAGTGGTCATGAGAGTAAAGTACAGGAAAAACTTTTATCTCGTGCTCAAACTATGGGATTTCAAGATTATATTTTTAGAGTTGTTGTTCCTGAAGAAACTGTATATGAGACTTTAAAAGATGGTTCAACTAAGGAAAGAAAAAAGAAAATGTTTCCTGGTTATATTTTAGTTGAAATGATTATGACTGATGAAGCTTGGTATATAGTTCGTAATACTCCGGGTGTTACTGGATTTATTGGATCAAGTGGTAAAGGGGCAAAACCTACACCATTATTACCTCAAGAAATTGATAAAATCTTATCTAGTATGGGTATTTCAAGAATGGAAGTTGATAAAGATTTAGTTGTAGGTAATAAAGTTAATATTACTGATGGACCATTTAAGGGGATGCTTGGTACGATCGATAGCATTGATATTGAAAATAATACATTGACTGTTTTGATAGATTTATTTGGTCAAGAAACTCCTGTTGAGGTTGAATTAAATCAAGTTGTTGCAGAATAACGCTAATGTGCGTTTTTTTGTTTGCATATAATTTAGTAGTGTGCTATAATACGTCTAGAGCGAAAGCTCCTTGCTTAAAAATATTTTAAGCCGAATAGACCAGAAGGAGGTGTATTATGAACAAATACGAAATTATGTTCATTTTAAAATCTAATGAGGAAGAAGTTATTAAAAAAGAAGTTTCTGAATTAACTAGTATTATTACTGATATGAAAGGTACTATTACTAATGAAAAAGAAATGGGAAATAGAAAATTAGCTTATCCAATAAATAAAGAAGTAAATGGATATTATTATGTAATTAATTGTGATGCTGATAGCGAAATCGTTAAAGAATTTGATAGAAAAGCAAGAATTAATGAAAATGTTATTAGACATTTAATTATTAGATTAGATGAGGAGTAATCATGAATAGTGTTATATTAGTAGGTAGATTAACAAGAGATCCAGAGCTTAGAACTACACCTAATGGAATTGCTACTTGTCAAATTAGTTTGGCAGTAAATGGTATTCCTAACCAAAATGGTGAGAGAACAACAGATTTTATTAATGTTGTTGTTTGGAGAAGACAAGCAGAGAATGTTGCTAAGTTTTGTCAAAAGGGAAGTCAAGTTGGTGTAGAAGGAAAAATTCATACAAGAAGTTATGATGCTAATGATGGATCAAAAAGATATGTGACTGAAGTAGTTGCAAGTAATATTACTTTCTTAGGAAGTAGTAGTGGTAATAGAAGTCAAAGTTCTAATGGTGGATTTGGTTCTATGCCAGAAATGAATACAGTAAGTACTATGTCTAATGCTAATGAAACTACTGATCTAAATGATGATCCATTTAAAGATTTTGGTAGTGAAGTAGTATTAAGTGATGATGACTTACCATTTTAATTAAGGAGGATTATAATGGCTGAATTTTATCGTAAAAAGAAAAAAATATGTCAAATGTGTGCTGGTAAATCAGTAGACTATAAAGATGTTAATATAATTTCTAAATATATAAATGAAAAAGGAAAGATTATGCCAAGACGTATGACTGGTGCTTGTGCTAAACATCAAAGACATATTGCTATGCAAGTTAAAAGAGCTAGATTTATGGCTTTAATACCATTTGTTAAATAAAAGTACGTTGTGTACTTTTTTTTAGTATAAAAAAATGTTATAATATTTTTAGATTTTGGGAGGTAAATATGAAAGTTATATTACTTAAGGATGTAAAAAAACAAGGTAAAAAGGATGAAGTTATTGAAGTAAGTGATGGTTATGCGAATAATTTTTTAATAAAAAATGGACTTGCTGTTAGATATACAGATGGTTCTAAAAATAAATTAAATCATGAAATTAAAACTAGACAAAATGAAGAAGATAAGATAGTTTTTGAATTAAATAAAATAAAAAAAGAATTAGAAAATAAAAAGATTGTATTTACTGTTAAATCAGGTAAGGATGGTAGGATATTTGGTACTATAAGTAGTAAACAAATTAGTGAAGAATTGAAGAAAATGGGTTATAACATAGATAAAAAAACTATAATAATGGATCATGTTATAGATACTTTAGGAACTCATAAAATAACTCTTAGAGTACATAAGAGAGTAGAAATTGTTCTTACCGTTGTAGTTTGTTAGGAGGTGTTTGTTATGGCAGAAAGAAAAATGCCACAAAATTTAGAAGCTGAAATGTCTATATTAGGTGCTTGTTTTTTAAGTACTTATGCTTTAGATAAAGTATGTGAAGAAGTAACTTCAGATATGTTTTTTAGTGAAGCAAATAAAAAAATATTTGATGCTATATATAATTTACATCAAAATAAAATACCTCTTGATAGTACTGTTTTAGTTAATGAAATAGAAAAGCATGACAATATAAATTCAATAGGTGGATTGGAGTATTTAGGTGAGGTTATTGATTCCGTTATAACTGCTGCCAATATTGATTATTATATAGATATTGTAAGGGAAAAAGCTTTGAGAAGAAAGTTAGTAGAGGTAAGTACTAATATTACTACTAGTGCTTTTGATGAAGAAACTGAAACTAATGATATTATTGATAATGCTGAGAAGAGTATATTCAGTGTTACAAAGTCTAGAAAAGCAGGAGAATTTAAATCTATTGGAGATGTTATGAAATCTACTCAGGCAAGACTTGAGGATTTGGCAAAAAATGATAAGGATATAACTGGTATTGCAACTGGGTTTTATGATTTTGATAAATTAACTAGTGGATTACATGAAAATGAACTAATTATTATTGCTGCTCGTCCTGCAATGGGTAAAACTGCTTTTGCTCTTAATTTAGCTGTTAATGCAGCAATTAATTCAAAGAAAAATGTAGCATTATTTAATTTGGAAATGAGTGCTGAACAACTTGCAATGCGTATGATAGCAGCACAAGGTGGAATAGATCAGAATAAGCTTAAAACTGGAAGATTAGAACATAATGATTGGAAAAAAGTTAATGAAGCTATGAGTGAATTAAGTGATACAAATCTTTATATAGAAGACGCTTCAGGAATAAGTGTAAGTGAAATACGTGCTAAATGTAGAAGACTTGCAACTCAAGGTCCTGGACTTGGATTAGTTTTGATTGACTACTTACAATTAATCGATGGTGGTTCAAGATATGCGGGTAACAGACAACAAGAAGTATCAGAAATATCAAGATCACTTAAAACAATGGCAATGGAACTAGGAGTTCCTGTAATAGCTCTTGCACAATTATCTCGTAGTGTTGAATTACGTGAAAATAAAAGACCAATAATGAGTGATTTAAGAGAATCAGGTTCAATTGAACAAGATGCAGATATTGTTGCATTTCTATATAGAGATGATTATTATAATAAAAGTGCTAGTGAACAAACGAATGTTAGTGTAACAGAATTAATTGTTGGAAAACATCGTAATGGTAGTACTGGAACAATAGAATTATTATTTGAAAGAACTATGAGTAACTTTAGAAATTATTTAAAAAAACAGGAAGGTGAATAGATGAATACATTTAGTAAAGTTATGGGGGTATTTGTAACTATATTAATTTCTGTTATTGTCTTCTTTTTTGGTGTAAAAACTAAAGTAGAAGGTAATCCAAAGAGTATGTTTCAGGTATATTTAAATGGAGAAAAGATAGGATTAATCGAAGATAAAGAAGAGTTATTAGATTTAATTGATAAAAAACAATTAGAAATAAAAGAAAAATATAAGGTTGATAAAGTATATCCACCTAGCGGATTAGATATAGAAGATGTTTTAACATATGATAGTGATATTGAAACTGCTAGTGTAGTGTATGAAAAAATAAGAAATAAAGAGCCTTTTACTATTAGTGGTTATGATGTAACTATTTCTTATAATAATGATAGTACTAATAATACAGATGATTCTTCTAATGAAGAAAAAGAAGAAGTAAAAAAAGATCCTGTTGTTATGCATGTATTGAGAAAGAAAGATTTTGAAGATGGTTTTTATAATACTATTGCAGCGTTTGTTGGAAGTGATATATTAGAGAAATATAAAAATGATACTCAAGCAGAAATTACTGAGACTGGTAGTACTATTGAAAATGTTTATTGGAATGAAGATATTAAAATAAAACAAACTTATTTAAGTACAGAAGAATATATTTATACTGATGTTAGTGATATAAGTAAATATCTTTTATTTGGTACTTTAAAAGATGGAGAAAAGTATACTGTTAAAGATGGAGATAGTGTTACGAGTATAGCAGAGTCTCATAATTTAAATGTTGATGAACTTTTAGTAGCTAACCCTAATTTTTCTAGTGCTAATGTTTTATTAACTCCTGGGCAACTTGTAAATACTGCTTTAATTGATCCTGTTGTTAGTATTGTATATGAAGAAGAAAAAGTAGAAGATGTTGAAGTTCCTTTTGAAACTGAGTATCAAGATGATGATACTAAATATAGAGGTAATAATGAGACTATACAAGAAGGAGAAAATGGGGAGACTCGTGTTACTGAAAAAATACAATATATTAATGGTGAGATTCAAGGACTTTATATAACAAATAAAACAGAATTAGTTCCTGCTGTAAATAAGATAGTAAAAAGAGGTACGAAAGCACCTGAATACAGTAGTGGTGGATATGAATTCTATAATGTTTCATTTACTAATGATACTTGGAGTTGGCCAACAATTACTCCATATGTTATTACTAGTAGATTTGCATATCGTTGGGGTAGTTTACATAAAGGAATAGATATTTCTGGTTGTGGATATGGTTCACCTGTATTTGCTGTTGGAGATGGAATTGTTGTAGAAACTGGATACCATTCAAGTATGGGTACTTATGTATATGTTCAACATGGTAATAATTATTTTACACAATATATGCATTTAGCTAAATATAATGTGAGTGTTGGACAAACAGTATCTAGGGGTCAACAAGTTGGAAGTATGGGAAATTCTGGATTTTCAACTGGAACACATTTACATTTAGGAGTCTCAATTGGATATCCATATCAAGGTGGAAAATTTGTCAATCCTTGTGGGAGTATATTCTCATGTTAGTTAGTGTACTTGCAAGTGGCTCAAAGGGTAATTCAACATTAATCAGAACTGATAAATTAAATATCCTTATAGATGCTGGTATGAATTTAAAATATTTAAAAGAACAATTATCATATTTTGAACTTGTACCTAATGATATTAATTATATATTTATAACACACACGCATAAAGATCATGTTGGAGCATTAGAAACATTTATAAAACATAGTGATGCAACTATTTGTTTAGGTAAAAAAATGTATGAAGATTTAGAATATTTAAAAACTTATGATAATATTTTAATTCTTGATAAAATGTTAGAATTAGAAGATGTTTTAATAGAAACTATAAAAACTAGTCATGATGCAAGTGAATCATTAGGATATATATTTACTTCAAATAATAAGTCACTTGTATATATAACAGATACAGGATATATAAATAATAAATACTTTACAAAAATATATAACAAAAATATGTATGTTATGGAGAGTAATCATGATGTTGAAATGCTTATGCATGGTGCTTACCCTCCTTGGCTTCAACAAAGAGTATTATCAGATAAAGGACATTTATCAAATAAAGCATCATCATTCTACTTATCAAAACTAATAGGAGACAATACTAATTATGTTGTTTTAGCCCATTTATCACATGAGAACAATACGGAAGAAATAGCAATGAAAACATTAAATGATACTTTAAAAGAATATGATGTACAATTTAAAAATATATTCATTGCTAGACAAAATGAAAAAACAAAGGATTTTATATTATGATTAAAATAGTATGTATAGGTAAATTAAAAGAAAAATATTTAATTGAATTAGTTAATGATTATAAAGATAGAATTAATAAATATCATAAATTAGAAATAATAGAATTAAAAGATTCTAATATAAAAGATGAAAGTTTAGAAATAAAAAAATATATTAATAAAAAAGATTATATAATTACTATGGAAATAAATGGTAATAAAATGAATAGTATAGAATTTTCGAAAAAAATAGATAATTGGTTAATGACATATAGTAATATAACTTTTATAATTGGTGGTTCTGATGGAATAGATGATAGTATTAAAAATATGTCTAATTATAAATTATCATTTAGTGATTTAACTTTTCCACACGGATTATTTAGGGGATTTTTGTTAGAACAAATATATAGAAGTTTTAAAATATTAAATAATGAAACATATCATAAGTAGGTGAATTATGAAAATAGGTAATGATTGGGATATAATATTAAAAGATGTTTTTGAAAGTGATAAATTTAGAGAATTAATTATTAAGGTTAATAAAGAATATGAAAAAAATACTTGTTTTCCTATTAAGCAAGAGGTATTTAATGCAATTAAATTAACTCCGTATAAAAACGTTAAAGTGGTTATTGTGGGACAAGATCCATATCATGGTGTAGGAGAGGCACATGGATTATCGTTTAGTGTATTATGTTCTAAGTTACCACCTAGTTTAAAAAATATATATAAAGAATTATATGATGATTTAGGAATAAAACCTAGTAACAGTGGTAATTTAACTTGTTGGGCAAAAGAGGGAGTACTTTTACTTAATGCTGTTTTGACAGTAAGAAAAGATTGTCCTGCTAGTCATAAAGATTTGGGATGGCAAGATTTTACAGATGAAATAATAAAAAGAATAGAAAAAAAAGACGAAGTAGTTGTATATATATTATGGGGTGCATTTGCAAGAAGTAAAAAAAGTTTAATAACTAATCCAAATCATTATGTTATTGAATCTGCTCATCCAAGTCCATTTAGTGCTAGATATGGTTTCTTTGGTTCTAAGCCATTTAGTAAATGTAATAATATTTTAATTAATAATGGTTTAAAACCTATAAATTGGGAAGTTAAATAATTTAAAAATATGGTTGAAATATATCATTTTTTTATTTATCACATAATGTGACATATTTTTTAAATACTTTATAGTAGTATATCTAACCAGAACATTTTATATTCTGTTAGTGTTTACCCAACTATTTATATAGAAGGGGTGTATACATGAAATTTAAAAATTTTATTATTAAAATATTTGATAGTATAATTTTATTATACATATTGAAAATAATCTTCTTCCTCCTACAACAATAGGGAGTTTTGGTTATAACAATTAGACACTAGTGTTTGATATTTGTGTAAAAAAAAGCACACGTATTAAAAATACGAGTGTCTACAAAAAACCAGGTAGACATTCCAGATATAGAATGTTCTACTTAAATTAATTTTAACATCACTATAATGATGTGTCAATTAGAAGTTTTACATAAATAATGATTGAAATATATCTTTTTTTTATTTCTTACATAATATGACATATTTTTTAAATACTTTATTGTAGTATATATAACCAGAGCTTTATTTTGTTAGTGCTTACCCAACTATTTATATAGAAGGGTTGTGACAA
>CAKOHQ010000028.1 GCA_934085875.1 uncultured Bacilli bacterium
TCGAGGTCGGAGGAGAAGTATAAAGTCTTAAAACTTATCTTTTTTATGAATAGAAAATTTTATATTTGCGAATTAAATTGTACAATCAGTTGCAAATTATTATGTACAAATTAAATCACATATTGGTATCTCTACCTTAACAAAAATATAACATTTTTTACTTTCTTTGTAAATATATAACTCATCAAAATATATAAAAAAAGAAAATTATAATTAATCTTCTTTAATATCATTATTACAATTTTTTAACAAATCTCTAATTTCTTCAAGCAATAACTCTTCATTACTTTTTTTAACTTCAATACTCTCTTTAGATTTATTTTTATCTAAATTATCTTTTATAACATTAATAAATTTTATACAAATAAATATACAAAAAGCCATTAATAAAAAATCTAAAACATTTTGTATAAAACTACCATAATTAATAGTAGCATCTTTAAATCTAATTGTTAAATTACTAAAATCATGACCACCTATAATAATACCAAATATAGGCATTATTATATCATTAACTAAACTAGTAATTATCTTTTGAAATGCTCCACCAATAATAACTCCAACAGCTAAATCTAAAACATTCCCCTTTGAAATAAATTTTTTAAACTCTTCAAATAATTTTTTCATATTATTTATCACTTACCTCAAAATCTGATAAATTACCATTTTCATCTAATATCTTATTAACTGATATAGTTGCTTTGTTTAATTTATCACTACATATTTTAATTAATTTCATTGCTTCACTATATTTTTCAATACTAGTTTCTAAATCAACATTACCACTTTCTAAATCTTTAACAATTTTTTCTATATCTAAAATTAATTCATCAAATTTTTTCTCTTCCATCATTCATATTTCCCTTCTACTATTACATCAACATTACCTTTATACAATTTAATATTTAATTTATCTTTAATATTTATATCATTTATATCTTTAATACATTTATTGTCTTTTTTTACTACACTATATCCTTTACTAAGTACATTAAGTGGATTTAATAAATTTAATTTATTTATTAATAATTCATATGTATTATTAAAATTATTAATTATATTATCAGGATTATTTAGTATATAATTATTCTTTAAAACATCTAATTTTTTATTATTAATATCTAAAATATATTTTATTCTTTTATTAATATTATCTAATAATATATCTAATTTTTGTTCTTTAATTTCAAATGATGCTAATGGATTAGATAATACATATGACTTTTTTAATACATCTATTTTTTTTGTATTTATTTCTAATGTATTTTGTATATCTTTATTTAATCTAATAGATAATTGATTAATAAAATTTTTTACATCTATTATATTTGGAACAGCCATTTCAGCAGCTCCTGTCGGAGTTGGTGCTCTTAAATCACTAACAAAATCACTTATCGTAAAGTCTATTTCATGTCCAACAGCAGATATTACCGGTGTATTGCACTCATAAATAGCACGAGCAACAATTTCTTCATTAAAAGCCCATAAATCTTCTATTGATCCTCCACCTCTACCAACAATTAAAACATCTAGATTATATGAATCAGCTTTTTTTATTTGTCTCACTATATCATCTTTAGCTAACTCACCTTGAACTAATGCTGGAAAAAGTATTGTTTCAGTAGATGGAAATCTTCTTTTTATAGTGCTTAATATATCTCTAATAGCAGCCCCAGTAGGTGCAGTTACAATTCCAATTTTCTTTGGAAATTTTGGAATACTCTTTTTATGAGTTGGATCAAATAAACCTTCATTAGACAATTTTTTCTTAAGTTCTTCAAACTTTAAATAAAGATTACCAACACCATCTTCTATCATTTCATTAACATAAATTTGATAGCCACCAGTAGGTTCATAAACACTAACTCTACCAACTACTAAAACCTTCATACCATCTTTAGGTACAAAATTAAGTTTACTAGCATAAGTACTAAACATAACTGCATTAATTCTACTTCCTTCATCTTTCAAAGTAAAATATAAATGCCCTCTAGTATGTCCTTTAAAATTAGATATTTCACCTTTCAAACCTAATGTTTGTATATTTGGATCAGTATCAAATTTATTCTTTAAATATTTATTTAAAGTAGTTATAGTTATATATCTTTTTTCCATAAAACACCAATCATAAAAATTATTCGTTAACAATTTTATCTAATACTGCATTTATCATATTCTTAACTTTATCATCACAATATTTTTTAGCAAGTTCTAAAGCTTCATTAATTACAACAATATCTGGAGTATCCATATATTTAATTTCATATACACTCATTCTTAATATACAAGCTCCTAAAGTTTCAATTCTATCTATTGTCCAATTATTTAAATATTTATTTACAATATTATTTAGTTCATCATAATTATCTATAACACCATATACCATCTTAAGAACAAAATCACTATTTATTTCTAAATTTTCTTTAATAACTTTATCTATATCATAATCAAAATTACTTTTTTTATACATTTCTATTTGATATAAAATAGTCATAATTTTTTCTCTTAATTCGCTTCTTTTAGCCATAATATCACCTGCAATCAATTATATCACACACATTAAAGTTTTCCAATATTACTTATTTATTTTTTTATAATAACTACAATATTTTTGTAATAAACATTTATCACATTCTGGCTTTATACTTTTACAGGTATATCTACCAAATAATACTAATTGATGATGTACTCTACTCCATTTATTTTTAGGAATCTTCTTCATTAATTTATTTTCTACTTTTATAACACTATCTTTTAAATTAGCAAGATTTAATCTTTTTGAAACTCTTTCTACATGAGTATCAACCGCTATTGCTGGCACATTAAATAAATTTGATAATACTACATTAGTGGTTTTCCTACCAACCCCAGGTAAATTTTCTAAATATTCTCTATCATTAGGAACTACTCCATTATAATCTCTAACTAATTTCTTAGATAATTCTATTATATAATTAGCTTTTTTCTTATAATTACCACAACTATAAATAATTTTTTCTATATCTTTATTATTGGCATCACACAAACTAAAAATATCATATTTTTTAAATAAAACTTTAGTAACCTCATTTACTCTTTTATCAGTACATTGTGCAGATAAAACAGTTGCAATCAATAATTCATAATCTTTATTATAATCTAATTCACACTTAGGATTAGGTATCATTTCATCTAATAAATCCAATATATCATTAATTTTCATCTAACCAATTATACTCAAAGAATGAAACTTTCTTATCATTCCTTTCCTCTTTCTTCATTTTATTTTTATTAACATCATCAATATTTTTATATCCTTTTTTACCCCATTCATATAATATTTTATCAATATATCTAAAATTATTTACACCATTATATGTAGCTTCTTTCAAAGCTTCTTTAATTAAATCTTCATTAATCCCACTCTCTATCCACGCATTTATTAACTCATATTCCATAGGAGTAAGAGGTCTAGCAAACTCACTCTCAAATAGTTCAAATATATTTTTTTCTTGACTTTTAACAATTTTCTTATTAATATTAGTAGCTGCCAATTTATATATACCATCTAATGATATTTCTTCATCTATTCTATCTCCATCTTTAATTATATTAGTACTTATTAATCCTTTCTCAGACAAAGTATTAAAAGAATTAATTATTTCTTCATTACTCATAGTAGTTATTTTATTTATTAACTTTAAATCTAATTCTGGATGTTCTTGATTAGTTAAATATATTAAAAGTAATATTTCATTAATATCTAAATTATTTTCTTTTATTATTTTAAATAAAAAAGGTCTAATAATGTAATCTTTATTTTTTATAATATTATATATTACTTCATTACTCATTATTAACACCTACTTTCTTATAAATTTTACTATATCTTTACTTTTATTTTTTAAACTTCCATTTAAAATATTTTTTTCAATATTTAAATAAATTTCATTAATATTATTATAACAATTATTATTTAATTTAACTATACTTTCAACAGATATTTTAATATCTTTTCTTGTTTTTATAGGTAAAGATTTATATTTCTTGATAATATCTTTATAATCAACACCTAATATTTCTCCTGCAACATTATTAATATATAACCCATATTTATAAAGTGCATAATTATCTATTTTGCCTATTTTAATTACATCCCTAATATTATTAATAATACTTTTTTCATTTTTAGTAAAAGGATATAATGAACTATATTCTATCTGTGCATACATTCCTAAAACATCCTTACA
Organism: uncultured Bacilli bacterium; assembly: GCA_934085875.1. Classification (GTDB taxonomy): domain Bacteria; phylum Bacillota_I; class Bacilli_A; order RF39; family UBA660; genus UMGS1124. Next base: position 4,230 of record CAKOHQ010000028.1, read on the forward strand.
ATAAGATATTTTATCATATTTTATATTTAATACATCCAATAAATTTAATTCTTTTATTATTTTTAAACCATTCATTTTATTATCATTAGATAATATTTTATCTAATTCTTCTTTTTTTCTTGTATAGCTAATATTATTAATTAGATTTTTATTATTATTAATATAATTTATTATACTTTCATCTAAACTAAAATTATATATACTTGCTAATCTAATCGCTCTTAATATCCTAATAGGATCTTCTTTTAATTTTTTTTCTGTATCACCTATACATTTTATTATTTTATTATTAATATCATTTAATCCACCATAATAATCTATAATTTCATCATCAATATTTAATAATAATTGATTACAAGTAAAATCTCTTCTTTTTAAATCTTTCTTTATATCATTTACATATTCAATATATTTTGGTATATGATTAACATAATTTTTTTCCAATCTATACGTAGTAATATCTATATTATAATTCTTTATTTTAAAATTTATACTACCAAAAGAATCTTTTATTTTATTATCTAATTTAAATATATTTATAACATCTCTAGGTAAAGCATTTGTACAAATATCTATATCATTAGTACTTATACCTAATACTTTATCTCTAACATATCCTCCAACAACATATGCTTCATAATTATTATTTTTTAATTTTTTTAATATTTTATATATAATCTTATCCATATTAGTACCTAAATAAAAGTGTTGTAATTAAATCAATTAATACTACAATATAAGATGAGATACAAGAAACAACAACTTGATTTTTATATTTATTTGACAATTGTTCTATAAAAGGTTCTACTAAATATAACAATAATAATGCTAATACAGCAAAATTAAGTACACTCCTTAAACAGACATATCCCTTTATGTTCATAAACAAACCTGTATAATCCCACCATGTTCTATTAAATATAGATTCCATTAAATAACCAGTAATATATTCTGTAATACCAGTTATTAGAATTGATAAAATAAATATAATTAAAGGATGTTTTTTTAATTTCTTTAAAAAATAAACAAGAAACAAAGCTCCAAAACCATAAACAGGTAAGTAAGGTCCAAACATAAAACCTCTATTAACAACTTCTTTTTCTATAATTAAACAAAAACATTCTTCATATATCCATCCAATCACAGATCCAAATAAAAATATCAAACTCCAATAAATTAATTTGTTATCTTTTTTTAAAAAATTACTACTTTTTTTCATAAAAATACTCCTACATCTAGTATACAAAATAATATTTTATAAGTCTATTTCTATTATTCTATTTTACAAAAAAATGTAAAAGAAAAAGGGAATAATCCCTTAACAAGTTCTTTTGTTTCTAGCATAGTTAATAGCGCTTCCAACACTTCTACCCAATTCTAAAAACATATTGATTAATCTTACCAAACTATTTATAAAATTACCAGAAGTATAAGATGCACCACCTACAACGCATTTAAGTTCAAAATCTTTCATTAATTACATTTAAGTGGTCTTAAAAATCCATCAACTAATCCTACTAGAAAGCTACCTAGTGCTGCAAAAAATATTCCAAATCCAACTTTCTTACCAACACCACCACCATTAACTAACATTAATTTTTTGTCTTCAAGTACCATACTTACTCCTTTCTAAAAGTTAAAACATTATCAAATAAATTACCTACATCTTTATGACTAACATATAAGATTATTCTATCTTTAAAATATTTCAACATATCCTTCACAATTAAACATTCTAATTCATAATCTATTTCTTTCAACACTTCATCTAAAATAATAATTTTTTTAGAATGCAATAAACTTCTAGCTAATATTAATCTATTCTTTTCTCCACCACTTAAAGAATTAGAATTTATCAACATAAAATCCAAACCACATTCTCTAACAGCATTAATATCATCTATTCTACAAATTTGAATTATATCATCTAACAATTCTTCATTTATTTTTTCACCTAACAATAAATTATTTAGTATCGTATCATTAAATATGTTTTCATCTTGAGATGTATATGAAACTATATTAGTTAAATCATATTTGGTTATATCTTTTAAATTAAATAATACTTTACCACTATAATTAATAATTTCATTAGAAAGTATTTTAAGAAAACTACTCTTTCCTACACCTGAGGGCCCATTTAAGAAAATCTTTTCATTATTTTTAAACTCAACGCTTAAATTTCTTATAATATTATATCCATTTATACTAAAATTCAAATTATCTATACTTATACCAATATTATTTTCTAAATTTAAAGCTTCTTTTTTATCTAATTTTATAGATAAAAAATCATTATTTTTAACGAGGATATTTTTAAATAGTATAATACTAGGATAATAAGTAGTTATTTTTCTTACTACACTTATATAATAATTAATAATGCTAAATAAAACTATTCCATTTATAACATTAAATTTATTTATAGTTATTATTAACAATGTAAATAAACCAATAATACCAAAAATAATATTATCAAATAAACTTATTAAATAAACCTTTTTATTTAATATAAATGAAACTTCATTTTTATCTCTTAAATTATTATTAATATTATTTATAAAATAATCATATAAAGACAGATGTTTAATTGTAGTAAAATTACCAATATAATCCACTATATTAGAATTATAAGATTCTTCCAAATTAATATAATATTTCATCTTATTTAATATTTTTTTATATATTTTATAATTTAATAAAAGATATATAATAGTGATTGAAAAAAGTATAACAAATATTATATTGTTAAATATTAATAATAATATTAATAAAACTAAAGTTATTACTGTATTAAATATTATATCAATCATAATATTTATTATGTTATTACTTAAATTATCTAATTCACTAAATCTTGTAGATATTTCTCCTTTCTGTTTTAACTTTAAATAATTTAAAGGAAGTTTAAAGACGTGGCTTACAAAATTATTTATAATTTTATTATTAAAACTAATATTACTCTTTAATAACAGAATATTTTTTAAATAAACTATTAATTCATTTAAAATAATTACAATCATTAATAAATAAAAATATTTAAAATTATTACTCAATATTTTTATTTCAAAAGTTTGAATTATTAATAAAAATAATGATATAGAAGAAATCATAATTATTATAAAATATTTTAATATATTATTTTTTATAAAATTTATTATTTTATTATTAATAAATTTATTATTATCATAAACAGGTATAGTACCAACTGGATAAAATAATAATATAACACCAGTAAAAATATTTTTAAATTTATCATTAGTGATTTTTATAAAACCTTGTGAAGGATCCATAATCATTAAATAATCTTTTTTTATTTCATAAACAACTACAAAATGATATAAACCATTCTCAAATTTTATATGAGCAATTAATGGAAGTTGATAATTATTAATATCATCTAATAAAATCTTCTTTCCACAAGAATTAAATCCTATTTTTTTTGCACAATTAATTATTTCATATGCGTTAGTTCCAATATTACTCGTATTAGTATAATATCTTAATGTTTCAAGAGGAACAAAACCATTATAATATTTTATAATAGAAGCTAAACAACATATACCACAATCACTAATTTCTTCTTGAATTATTTCATAATTTTTTTCATCTCTTATCACTCCCTTCACTATTAATTATTATCGAAAAATTTGCATTTCCTTTTTTTTTCTTTAATTTTTTTAAAAAAATTAAAAAAAAAGAACAAAATTAAAAAAACTAAAAAAAAATCTGATAAAAAATTATCAAATTTCATTATTTTATATTTATATTACCTATTCCACCATTTATGTCGATCACATTATTTCCATTACCAAAAATCATATTATCTTTTAATTCTTCATCGTTATATTTTATAGAACCAATACCTTTACTAATTTTAAATTTATAATTATTAATATCATCTAATAATTTTATATTTAGTTTACCAATACCTGAATCAATTTTATTATTACCTAGCAAAAAACATTCCAAATTTAAAGAACCTACACCCATATCTAAATCTAAATTATTAAATTTACTATTTTCAATATTAACACTTCCAGCTCCTGTTTCTATACTACCTTTATTATTAATCTGCATTTTTGTAATATTTACTTTTCCAGCTCCGAATTCAAAATCCACATCATTACCACTTAAATTTTGTATATCAACAACACCGGCTCCACTTTCTATATCAATATCATTAAATATTATATTTTCAGGTATAGTAATAGTTAATTTATAATCATAATTTAAATTTATATTTGCTTCCTCTTTAATAGCTAATTTATTATTTTCATTTTTTATTTTAATATGCTTATTATTAGTTTCTAATTTAAAACTATCACCACTTTTTATATAAAGATTAGTTATTCCAACTTTAACATCAAAAGTATCAAAACTATTATTTAATTCAGTTATTTTATAGTAATTATTGTTTCCTTCATTACTTTTATCATAAATCTTATTAATAACCTTAAAAACAGATAATATGCCAGTTATTATACAAACAATTAAATAAAATGCAAAAGCAATAGACAAATACTTTATTATTTTTTGAATATTTGTCATTTAATATCTAATCCCCCAAATATTGTTGTTGAATTAATATATATAGTTTTTGATTTATCATCTATTTTTTGTTTAGTTTTATCTTCAACGCCACCAAATATTGGAGTTGATTTAATTTTTATTTTCACATCTTTAGGAACTAATATTGTTATTCCACCAAATATACAAGTAGAATTTATAACAACGTCTTTTTTTATAATTGAATCCCTCAAATCCAATTTAATCCCACCAAATATTGAATTAAGTGTTGAACCTTTAAATTCTTCACTATCATATTTAATATTTTGACTACCAAAAGTAGAACAATAATCACTATCTTTTTTTAATTTTTCATTTAACTTATTTATTTCTTTATTTATCTTAGTATTAAATAAATCTTTAAATATAATTGATAATCCTATTATAACTAATATCATAGGAAATATAAGTTTCCATATAACATCAAAATCTAATATTCCTCTAGAAGATAACATAAGTATTATTCCTATAATTATTAAAACAATATCACCCGTTTTATCATTATCTTTAAATAATCCAATAAAACCAGGTATTATTAAAAATAAAGTCCACCATCCCTTAAAAAATACATTTATATCTGCTAATCCTGTTGCATTTAAGCCAAATATAATTCCTAATGTAATTAACACTAAACCCCACATAACATTTCCAATTTTTTTCAAAATTTTCACCACTTTCCAACTAAATTATATTATTTTATTCAAAATATGTAAATAATTATTTATTAATTTTTTTATATTCATTTATGACATCCAACATTTCTTCCACGATAATTTTATTTACATCATTTAATGGAATACTGTCTATCAATATATTTTCTACATCATTTATATTAATCATTTTTATAGTATAATTACCTTCTATTTCATTTTTATCTAAATGATTATTATTTATGTTAGATATTTTATTTGTTTTTATTACATAATAGTATATTTCATTCTTTCTATTCTTATTAGTATTATGATAATTTCTAGTATAATGTGTATTTTTTTCTATTACATTTTTGTTTATTTCACTATCTTCTAATTCTATTCCTGTTTCTTCTTTTATTTCTCTTTTCAAACAATCTAAAAGAGTTTCATTTTCTTCTAAATGACCTCCAGGAAATTGATATGTATCATGACAATATCCTAACATTATTTCTTGTTTATTATTTATTATTAAACCTTTACATCTTATTACAATTTCATCTATTTCATTTTCTTTTAGGTTATCATAGTTATATATTACTTCTTTCATCTTTTTCTCCAATCCTATTCATATTTAAAATTATTTTTTGTCACAATAAGTATATCATAATTTAATGATATAATAACCTTTTTCTTTATAACTTACAAATATTAATTTATTGTTATAAGTAACTTATTTTAATAAATTATCTAATAAATAACGTTTAATAAAATAACTTGACTTTCAATTAAAAAAAATAGATAATGGTTTACAAGGAGTAAATTATGATAGATAAGGTTGGCGGTATCATTTTAAATGATAAAAAAATTTATTTGTTCGCTTGTTTTATAAATTTACTTATCATATAATTTTAACAGGAACATTTGATGTGAGTGTCGCCCTCCAATCTTGAGAAAGAAGGGAGATAGATAAAAATGAAAACTAAAACTTTTATTATAAAAGTTCTAAAACTCATTGCTATCATTTTATTACTTTCTACCTTACTGGTGTTAGCAATAAAAAAATAGACACTCTTCAGCATTGATAGAGTGTCAAGTCTATTAAATCAGAGGCGACATTCACTTGCAAGATCAAATGTTCCTCTTTTTTATTTTATGCAAATTTCTTTAACATATTCATTATACCATAAATAAAATATTATTCAAGTTTAGTATGATATGTTTTTTAATTATAATCTTCATAAATTATTATTGCACTTATTATTTATATTTTTTATATATCAAAGTTCAAATAGTTTGAACATATATTACCAATGGTGCGAGTGTCGTAATAATCTACAGCTTTTCGCATAAGACGATTGATATTCATCAAATCTCTATAAACATTTTAACAAACAAAGATAAAATCATCATTAATTATTTTCAAATTTTACTAAATTTCAAGTAGAAACTGGAATTTAGTATTTTTTTGAATTTAATTACATATCAATTATGAAATTATGCATTTTGATTTGAATTATGATTATCTAGATTTTTAACTAATTTTTTTACATTTTTATTTCCAACTGATGTAGTAGTAGTTTTTATATCTGGATCTTCATCCCAATTATATACTCCATCAATTTCATGGCTTTCTTTAAATGTTAAAGTAGATAAATCAACTTCCAATGATTTGTTATATTTTCCAAAAGCAATACTTATTATATTCTCGTAACCTTGAATTAATAATTTATAATTTGCATGAGCTAAATATCCATTTGAAAAAGAACTAATTTTTAATTTTTTATCTGTTTGATATAAAATTGCTATTCTTTTTGAAAGAGCACTATATAGTTCAATTAAATCTTTTTTTATCGATTTTGTTCCAATAATATTAGCCAAATCCATTTCAAACAAATATTTATTCATATCTTTGCACTGTCTAGGCCAAGTATGATTTTGAATTTGTTTATCTATATAACTGTACCAAATATTAGTTATAATTTCAGCAACAATATACTTTCCTACAAGTAAATTTTGTTCTTCTATTTCAATAGTCTCATCTATTTTTCTTTTAGGATAATCTGATAACCATTTTCCAATGATATTTCTAATTTTAAAAGTTTGTCCTTTAAAATCATCATATTGTCCCATACCATTATCCATAAAATACGTATTTATAACACTTCTGTCATAATCGCTTAATTTATAATTTGATTTAATTAAATAGTCATTATCTTTATCACTGTATACCATATCCATATGTGGTATTATCTTTTTTTTATCAGTCTTCCAATCTATGGTTATAGACCAATCACTTTCTGCCTTGCGTTCGAAAAATCTTTGAAACAATTTTTCATTTTCATATAATGAGTCTTCAACTAACATCTTACTTTCAAAAAAATATAGAAAGTTTATAAATTCTGTTGTTAAAAAACTTGGTTCATATCCATTTTTAACTTTATACATCATATACTCAACTATTAAGTCATCCACTGTTAATTTATGTTCTAAATTTACCATAAAACCCTCCTTGTATATGAATTATTATAACATATATTTTTAAGATTTTTACACAAACTTTCTCTGCTATAAACAATTTTAATTTTAACAAATATTTTTATTACTTTTTGGTACCGACTTATGTATTGATAATGCATCAGACAGCAGCTATCCATTGGGTAGTTTATCCCAGTATTTAAAATTTTTATAAGATAACCTGTGTCCTAAATATTAATATTTCTTAAATTATATGACCACAAAGTTAGTATTTTTTTTATTATATTTTTATAATTGTTGATGGTAATACAGGAACCTTAAATAATACTAACTTATGTGGTTCTATATAAGTAAGATTAGTGTTTTTAATACTTATAATATTTCATTTTATAATTTTAGATTTGATATTTAGAATTTTTAAAGTATTTTTAATCCTTTTTTAACTTTCTTCAATATCTAATCTTTACTTTATTAAGTACATACTAATCAACTTCTTTCAAAATGAAATGCATAAAAAAAGGTTAACCGAAATTAACCTTTCATATATTTAAAGTCGATTAGTTCGACTAATTTCCCAATGGTGTCCCCGGGCAGAATCGAACTGTCGACCTATCGCTTAGGAGGCGATTGCTCTATCCTACTGAGCTACGAGGACATAACTATATTCTATCATAAAAAAAATTATTTGGCATTATCTTTGGCCAAATAATATCATATTTATAAAAAATATTGTATATAATGCTATTGCATTTTTAAATTTAAACTTAGTTAGTTCATATGTTGCAACACTTTTATCTACTAATGTTAATACCCAACTTTCTTTGTATTTAGGAATAGTAGTTCCTAAAGGAAACATATGTGAAATAATAGCATTCTTTTCTATATCATTTAAATCAAATTCTTTACTAGCATTGTTATATGCTATATTAGGATGATCTATTCCCTTTTTTATACCTTTTGTTCCATGAAAATCATACTCAGTAAAATAATCATGTAATAATGCAGCACGTGTCGCTGAAACATAATCCATTCCCAATTTTTTTGAAATTTTATAAGTATATTTTGATACTCTCATAACATGTATATATCTAGTAAGTCCATGATGACTCTCATTTTTTAAGTCATTAAATTTCTTTGTATTTATAATACTATCTGCAATATCATTAAAACTTATATTATCAGTAGTTTTTTGCATTATTTTTTCACCTCAGTAAACAAATTATAGCACATTGTATATCATTTGTCTAAAATTTATCTACATAATATTATATTAATTTACACTATATTATAAAACTAGATTCGTCTATAAAATGATAATTTTCTTTAAATTTTAATTCATAAACTAACTTTACTAAAGCTAAATCCTTACCCTTAGCTTCTAACATAATATCAAAACTTCTATTATATTTCTTTAAAAAATCAATAAATTTAACAAACTCATCACTATTTATATATTCATTATGAGTTCTTTTTTCTTTTTTGCTCTTAGGACTAGAATAATGCATCTTCACTTTACACTTTTTATATGTGTTAAATATTCTTTCCATATAATAATTTATATCTTTGGTACATTTATTACAATAGTGATGATGTATATCTAAACACATAGGTACCTCTATCTTTTCACACAACCTTAAAGTTTGATAAACATTATAACTTCTATCATCATTTTCTAATATTATTTTATCTTTTAAATCATCATCTAACTTATTAAAAGTATCTATAAATCTACTTATGCTTTTATTTATTCCACCACTTTTACTTCCTATATGAAGTATAATATTGTAATTAATTTGAAACATATCCATTACTTTTTTTAAATCATTTAACATTTTTATACTTTTCATAATAACATCTTCATTAACACTATTTAACACACAATATTCATTTTCATGTACATCTACTCTCATATTATTCTCATTAATTAATTTTCCTATATCAATAAATTTATCTTTATATTTATTTAAATCTATATCATGTATATCTATCATCGGTATTAAAGAAGCTGTCATTCTAAAAAAATGTATATTATTTTTTATATTATACTTTATAATTTGTTCTAAATTGTATAAGTTCTCTTTTATTATATTATCTATTTTTATAGATTTATTATTTATATCTAATTTATTATAATATGTTAATGTTGTTGTTTTACTTGATGTAGTATCTATTATTTTACTTATACAAGCATATCCTAATCTTATCTTCATATTTATCACAATATTATTATGTTTAAAATATATTATTTCATGAAAAAAACTTACTAATTAAAGTAAGTTAATTTTATAATCTAGTAAATAACGCTTCAATTGTTGGTAAAGATAAGTCTTTTTTTGCTTCTATATAATTCCAAGATGGTTCGTCTATATTTAAATAAGATCTTATTTTTTCTGCAGTTGTAGGCATTATAGGTTCAATGTAGTTACTAATATTTGCAATTATTGTAGAACATGTATAAATTGTATCATTAAACTTATTAATATCTTCTTTAAATGTTATCCATGGTGTTTCTTCATCATAATATTTATTAACTCTATCAAGTATATTAATAATTATATTCGAAACTTCTCTAAACTCCATTTTTTCCATATAGAATGATATGTCTTTATAAGTTTTTTCTAATAATTTTTTCATATCTTCGTCCATTTTTCCATTTGGAATATTTGTTAAACCTTTAAATTTTAATGTTCTATTTATAAAGTTACCTAATTTATTATTTATTTCATTATGAGTAGAATTATATTCATCTATACCAAAATTTGAATCTCTTTTTTCTGGACCATTTCTAAGTAGATGAAATCTTAATGTATCTATATTAAATTCTTCAGCTGCTTCCAAAACAGTCATACCAATCCCTTTACTCTTAGAAAATTTTTGATCATTAAAGTTTAAATATTCACAAGATACTAACATATCAGGTAATTTATAATTGTCATTAAGTGCTAATAAAAGACCTGGGAATATTATGCTATGAAATGTTATATTATCTTTTCCATGTACCATATACATTATATTATTTTTATCTTTATCCCACCATTGACGATAATCTAAATTATTTCTATTACAAAAATCAATAGTTGCAGTCAAATATCCTAAAACAGCTTCTATCCAAACATACATTTTTTTATCTTCATAATTAGGAACTGGAATATCAACTCCCCAAGTTAAATCTCTTGTAACAGCTCTATCAGGTAATCCTTCACTCAAATATTTATTTGTTTCATTTTGAGCATTTTTTCTCCATTTAGACTCATTCTTTTTAACATATTCTTCTATTTTTGGTTGTAATCTAGAAAGCGCTATATATAAATTTTTATTATCTTTTAATACAGTTTTATTTCCACAATCTAAACATACTGCTCCATTTAATTCTTGTTTTGTAAATACGTGTCCACATTCACATTGATCTCCTTTTGTTTCGCTTCCACAATCAGGACATATTGTTAATAATTCTCTATCAGCAACAAATTTTTTACAAGTTTCACAATAATTATCTGGTTCAATTTTCTCATATATATAACCTTTATCATATATATCTTTAAATAATTTTTCAACAGTTTTTTTATGAAATTCACTTTCAGTTCTAGAATATAAGTTATATGTAAAATTCATCTTTTTAAATGATTCTACAAATTCATTATGATAATGTTCTGCAATACTATTAGGAGTAACTCCTTCTTTCTTCGCTCTTTCAGTAATAGGTGTTCCATGACAATCACTTCCAGAAACATACATTACATTATCTCCCATTAACCTATGATAACGTGCTAATACATCACCAGGTAATTGACTTGCTAAATGTCCTAAATGTAAGCTACTATTAGCATAAGGCCAAGCACCACCTATTAAAATATTTCTTCCTTTTTCATTAATTTTAATTCCATTATAAATTTCACTCATTTTTTCCACCTCAAATTAATTACTATACTATTCTATCATAAATATATTTTTTTTTGAACTAAATATTAACTGATTACAATTATTGAGTAAAATTAAACTAATAATTACTCAACTTAACTAAATCATATAATCTTTCAATAAGATTTAACATAGAACCATTTTTAACACAATTATATAATTCTCCAGATACAAATCTATCACTTCTTATTATTTTTGTTAATCCTGTTAACACTTCCTGATATGTAAATTCTTCTATTTTTTTATTTCCTATTTTCTCAAAGTTTTCTCTATAATTTTGATCTAATAAATTATTGTCATAAAAATACTGAATAAATTTTGTTAATTGTTCTCCTGGTTTAGATTCTGGTATACTGATTTCACCAAAAGTTCCTCCACCATATGTTGTACACGCCTCTTTATTATTTTTTAAATCATTTATTGTATCATCTAATAATTTTATATCTAATTTATTATCCATAATAATATCATTCTTTTTCTCTTTCATTAAACTATGATTTTTTACACTTTCTTTCACTACAACAAAATTATATCATATTTGTTATGATTTCATATATTATATTTATTTTAAAATTACTAATTATATGTCAATCCATACGTACATCACCAAATAAAAAATTACCTTTAATTAATTTAAAAGTAATTTCATATTTTATCTCGAAAAGTTCGAGTATCAATCAATCTGGTGCGATAGTTAAGATAGTTCGAAACCAACACGACAAATAAATAAACAATTTAATTCTATAACCATTATACCATGACTTTAATTAATTTTGATAAATTGTTTTATAAAAATGAAAAAGACCTAAGGCTTCTAAAGTTTCCTAGGCACTTTTCAATATTATTATATGCTATGAATTA
>CAKOHQ010000029.1 GCA_934085875.1 uncultured Bacilli bacterium
ACCATGCCGTGGGTCGTGATCTTCTTGCCCTTGAGCTGCGGGACAAGGTCGATGTAGCTGTCCGGATCCGGGAAGTCAGGGATGTCCTTCTCATAGCCGGGCAGGATGTTCATGATGCGCCAGGCGCAGGGGCAGAATAACCAAGCGATGGGCTTTGGTAAGAGCAAGTAATACAGAACCATGTATTACGATGAGATTTGAAGCTGAAACTCAGAATAGACTTGATGAAATTAAAAATGAGTTTGAATTATTAATTAACAAAAATATGTAAAGTGTTTACGAAAGATATTTCTTTTCTTTTTGTTAGATGATATAATTAAAATACCTAGAGGATTGGTATACTTCATAAAACCGACTAAGGTGTGATATTGGGAATCTAATTAAAATGTGGTGTTGAAAACTAGGCCATTAAGTGATCTAGGATCCTGAAGCATTTTATGTGATGCCCACCTGGCGAGAGCGGGTTTTTTATCACCTATACTGATTTCTGGGTTTTTATTTTGGAGGAAAAAAGATGTTTGATAGAATTGATTCTTTAATTGGTACAGAAAAATTTAAACAATTACAAAATATAAAAGTTTTAATTGTTGGATGTGGTGGAGTAGGAGGTTATGCTCTTGAAACATTAGTTAGAAGTGGTGTACTTTATATTGACTTAATTGATTTTGATAAAATTGATGTTACTAATTTAAATAGACAAATAATAACTAATCAAAATAATATTGGTTGTAGTAAAGTAATAGAAGCTAAAAAAAGAGCTTTAAGTATTAATCCTAATCTAAATATGAATGTTTTTGAAATATTTTTGGATGAAAATAATATAGGTGATATTCTTTGTAACGATTATGATTACATAATAGATGCTTGTGATTCAGTTCCTACTAAGTTGGAATTGATGAAAAATAGTGTAAATTATAAATATAAATTAATAAGTTGTATGGGAACTGCTAAAAAAATGGATCCAACGAAATTATCTATTACTACTTTGGATAAAACTAATTATGATAAATTAGCTAAAGTATTGAGGAAAAAAGTTAAGAAATTAAATTTAAATAAAAAGATAACTGTTGTTTCAAGTACAGAAGAGGTTATGGAGTGTGATATTTTAGGTAGTTTTATGATGGTTCCTGCAAGTGCTGGTATTTTATGTGCTAAATATGTTATTAGTGATAATTTGACAAAATAGTGTAAATATGTTACAATTTTATTGTCAATGGGGGTTGTACAGATATTATTAAGGCTTTAGTCTCCGTTGAGGAGTCTTTTTCTATTTGACAAATACAAATAAAAATGATAGAATACTAATCGACTTCAAGAAAAGTACAATGAATTCTTAGAAGGGGGAAATGAAATATGTACGAAGACACAAAAAATAATATTGATTGGAAGGGAATATTTTTAAAGGTTATTATTGCTTTTTTAATAGTTATGATTGGTGTTAAAGCTTATTCAACTTTTAAAGGAAGTAATAATCAAGACAGTAAAAAAAGCTCAACAACTAATGCTAATGTAATGGCAAAGAATTCTTCAACATTTACTGCTAATATTGAAAAATTAAGAAATGCGGGAGAAAAATATTTTAGTGACAACAAAGATAAATTACCTAAATCTGAAGGAAATACTGTTATGGTTACTTTAAATGAATTAATAAAAGATAATAAAATAACAGAATTATCAGATGCTGATGGTAAGACTTGTGATGGTGAAAGTAGTTATGTAACTGCTGTGTTAGAAGGTAATAAAACTAAAATTAAAGCAAATTTAGTTTGTGGTACAGCATCTAGTTATTCATTAACTTATATGGGGGAAAATGATAATGAATCTAATAATACTGTTATAGCTTCTAACAGTACATCAAGTAGTACATCAAGTTCTTCATCACAAAAAACAAATTATTCTAATACTAATTGTGGTTCATCTTGTTCAACTCCAATAATTAACAATACAGTTAATCAAAAGGTAAGTATTAGTAATAACAAAAGTAAAGGTAGTTCATCAAATAATTCATCAAATTCTAATAATTCTAGCAATTCAAATTATGTTCAAACTTATACTGTTAAGTTTAATAGTAATGGTGGAAATAGAATTTATGGTAATCAATATGTTAAAGCATATGAAACAGCTACAAATCCTGGTAGTCCATCAAGAAGTGGATATAGATTTATTGGTTGGTATTTAAATGGTGTAGAATATAATTTTAGTACTCCAGTAACTAGTAATATAACTTTGTATGCTAGATATGAGAGTAAATCAAGTAGTCGTTATGATGATGATTACGACTATGATGATGATTATGATTATGATTACGATGATGATTATGATTATAGTGGTAAAAGATATAGAACTGGTACTTATGAATCTTATGTTTATACTATGGGATGGTATGAATATGGTACTCAATCTATAAACATAACTCATAATTTAAAAGTTCCATCTAAAATTAAGAGTAAGGTAAATGTTACAGATGTTAAAATTGATAACATAAAATATGTAAGAGCTTTAAACACTTATAGTGATGCTGTTAAATATAGAGATTTACATGGAAGTACATTCTACTATAAGTCAAATAATTGGGAAGCTAGAAATTTAGATGATCGTTATTTGGCTACAATAACTAGAGATGCAGTTTCATTTGAGACTGATTATAGTTATGAAAATATTAGTTCAGCTTCACGTTATGGTATTCCTGTTACATGGAGAACTAGTTATGTAAGTAATCAATGTCAAGATACTTTCAGAATTAATGGTGCTGATAATAAATGTAATTACGGTATTGTGTATAAAGTTACATGGAAATATAAATATAGAGTATAAAAAAAATAATCAATCGATTATTTTTTTTAATATAATTTTTTTAATTCTTTACTCATTCCAGTAACAGCATATGGATTGTTTTCAGTACCATCTCCTGTTACACTTGTGTTTTCACTTATGTTAATTACTAATCTAGCCATTGCTGTACTATTTGCAGATGTTTCATTAACTGATTTTGTTATTTGATAAACATAATTTGTTTTTGCATTACTTGCTGTTATACTCCAATAAGTTGTTGGTAAATCTGCTAAATAATTATAATTTCCACAAGACAAATCATTTATTTTTTTACAATTTGAGTCTAAACTTGCTTGTATATATTCGTTTATTTGTATTAAACCTAAATATTGATCGTTTAATGTTTGGCTACATTCAATGCTTCCATCATTAATTTCATCTTCTACATTTCTTTTTCCTATACATAAATTTGTTTTTTTAATATAACCTTTACCTTTATCAGATAATACTGTTTCATTATTGTATATTTCATCTAAATTTTCTTTTATTCTACTATTTATTCCATTCTTACTGTATTCATTAATTCCAGTTGAAGATCTAATTTCAGTATTATATCTATTATCCCATACTATTGGGGTTCTTCTTTCTGCTTCTATTAATCTAATTGTGCCATCAGAATTTATTTTTATTATTCTCCATAATATTTGATCAAATATTAAATAATTATTGACTTTATCACCTTTGAAAATATATTCATTATTATTTTTATACAACCCATTACCACTTGTTACTTCATTTTTTAATAAAACTTCTTTAAGATTCTTTGTTTCGTAAGTTTCTGATTCACTTTCACAAGATATTTTAGGTGAATACATATAATAATTATTATTATTTTCGATTGTAATAGTTCCATTACAAGTTGTATTTTTTTCTAACATTTTACTTAATTCTTTGATAATACCTTTATTTACTAAATCATTTAGTGTAAGTGTATAAGTAACGTTGTCTGTTGGTAATTCATCTTTATGATTTTCATAATAATTTTTAGTTTCATTTACTATTTTTGTTTCAAAATCCGACGGTTTGTATTTAGAAGTTTTTGTTGATATTAAAATTATTATTATAAATAATAAAACAAATCCTCCTAGTACGATAAATATAATCTTTTTTAATTTTTCATCCATTTTATCACTCCTACATAAAAGTATATCATGCAATGATTTTTATTTCAATCATGTAAAAATATATTTTATCATTTGTTTTTTTGTTATGAAATGATATAATGATTACAAGTAAGTAGGTGTTAATGATGATGAATAAGTTTAATGGTTTATCTGATAGTGAAGTGAACGATAGAATTAATAAAGGTTTAGTTAATTATGTTGATGAGCCAAAAACGAAAACTACAAAAGAAATAATTAAGTCTAATGTTTTTACATATTTTAATTTTTTAAATATATTACTTGGAAGTTTAGTTATTATAAGTGGGATAATTTCAGGGAGATTTTTATATTCTTTAAAGAATTGTTTATTTGTTGGTGTTATATTTACTAATACTATTATAAGTATAGTAGAAGAGATATTAGCAAAGAAAACTATTGATAAGTTGAATGTTGTAACGGAAGCTAAAATTAAGACAATAAGGAATGGCAATCAAGTACTGTTATCAAGAGATGAATTAGTGTTGGATGATGTATGTATTTATGAAATTGGTAATCAAATTGTTACTGATTCTGTTATATTAGATGGAAATATAGAGGTAAATGAATCTTTTATTACTGGTGAACAAAAAGTACTTAATAAAAATAAGAATGATAAAATAATAAGTGGATCATTTGTTGTTAGTGGTAAATGTATAGTTAAAGTAGAACATATTGGTAAGGATAATTATATTTCTAAAATAAGTAGTGAGGCCAAATATATTAAAGCAACTAATTCTGTTATTTATAATTCTTTTGATAAAATGTTAAAAGTATTGAGTATTTTGTTAATACCTATTGGAATATTATTTTTTATAAATCAAATGTATATTACAACTGGAGATGTTTCTTTATCATTGATGAGTACCGTTAGCGCATTGATTGGAATGATTCCTGAGGGATTGGTATTGCTTACAAGTTCTGCAATGGCGGTAAGTGTTATAAGATTGAGAAAATATAATGTTTTAGTACAGGATTTATATTCAATTGAAAATCTTGCTAGAGTAGATGTAATATGTTTAGATAAAACTGGAACTATTACTGAAGGAACAATGGAAGTAAAAGATGTAATTCCAATTAAAAATAATAATTTAGATAAAATAAAAGAAATATTGTCTAATTATGTAAATGCTCTTGATGATTCGTCTGCTACATTTACTTCAATTCTAAATTATTTGGATAAAAAAGATAATTATCATGTTAAAGATGTATTGTCATTTTCTAGTATTAGAAAATATAGTGGAGTAGAATTTGATGAAGGAGTGTATTTTTTAGGAAGTCCTGATAATTTATGTAAAGAAAAAATAAAAGATATTTTAGAATATCAAGAAGATTATAGAGTTTTATTATTAGGTGAAGGTAAAAAATTGGACAATATTAGTAATATAAAACCTTTAGGATTTATATTGATACAAGATAAGATAAAAGAGAATGCAAATGTTACATTAGATTATTTTAAAGAGCAAGGTGTTGATATAAAGATTATTAGTGGTGATAATCCTATTACTGTTTCTAAAATAGCTAAAAGAGCTGGTATAGAAGATGTAAAAGAAATAGATTTATCTACAATTGAGGATGATGAAATTCCTAGTATTATTAGTCAATATAATATTATGGGAAGAGTTAAACCTGATCAGAAGAAGAAAATAATTAATTGTTTAAAAGATCAAAATCATTTTGTTGCTATGACGGGTGATGGTGTTAATGATTGTTTGGCATTAAAAGAGGCGGATTGTTCAATAGCAATGGCAAATGGTAGTGAAGCAGCTAAGAATGTTAGTCAATTTGTACTTTTAGATTCTAAAATTGATAATTTACCTAAGATTTTAAAAGAAGGAAGAAGAAGTATAAATAATATAGAAAGAAGTTCATCATTGTTATTAAGTAAAACAATATTTACAATTCTTTTGATTCTTGCTTGTATATATTTAAGTACAGAATACTTTTTTATTCCAATACATTTAACTTTAATAACTTTTTTCACTATTGGTGTACCATCTTTTATTTTAGCATTAGAACCGAATAACGAATTAGTCAAAGGAAACTTTCTTTTAAAAATATTTTTAAAGAGTTTGCCGAGTGCTTTAACTGTTGTATTTAATGTTATAATAATTAAATTATTTGAAATGGAATTTGGTTTAGATCCAGATTTATGTAGTACATTAACTGTATTTTTAACGGCTTCAACAGGTTTTATTTTCTTAAATAATTTGTGTAAACCATATAATATATTAAGAGGTTGTTTGATGATAGTTTTATTACTAGATTTTAGTTATTGTGCTATTTATCAATATAGTTTCTTTAATATAAGTTATGTAAATAAAGATACTATTTTGGTTTTTGTTGTATTATTTATTTGTAGTATATATATATTTGATAAATTAAAGGATTTATGTAATTATATTTTGAAAAAGACTAAAAATATTTAGAAAGGGAAATAATAATGATAAAGACTAATAACAATGGAGAATTAATTATAATATCTGGTACTACCTGTGCTGGGAAAGGGACTATAATAGAAAGATTGTTAAGTGAAAATGAGAATTTATGTTTGGCAACTTCATATACATCAAGACCAATAAGACCTAAAGAGGTTGATGGTAAAGATTATTATTTTGTAAGTAGAGAAGAATTTGAAAAAAAAATAAAAAATGGAGATTTTTTAGAATATGCTAAAGTAAGATATGGAGAATATTTTGGTACACCAAAGAATGAAGTAATTGAATTATTAAATACAGGTAAAGATGTTATACTTGAGATTGATGTTCAAGGTGCTCAGTTAATAAAAGAAAAATTTCCTAGTACTTTGTTAATATTTATTTTAGCTCCATCTATGCAAGAGGTAAAAAGAAGAATACTTAATAGAAGAACGGAAAATCAAGAACAAATTATAGATAGATTTAAAACTGCTTATAATGAAATAAATCAAATTAATAAATATAATTATGTTGTTATTAATGATAATATTGATGAATGTGTTAGAAAGGTTGAGGCAATTATATTATCTAATAAGTGTCGTGTAGATAGAATTGAAGAATTAAGTATTGAGAATAAAGAAGAATTTATGCATGAATTATTGATGGATAAAGATTTTATAAATTTAAATATAGATTATGGAGAATAATATATGGTAGGATTAGCTTTAGAGGGTGGAGGTGCAAAAGGATCATATGAAATTGGTGCTTATGTTGCTCTTACTCAATTGGGATATAAATTTGATGCAGTTGCGGGTACTTCAATAGGTTCTTTGAATGCAGCTTTAATTGTTCAGGGAAATATTAAATTAGCTCAAAAATTGTGGCTTAATGCAGATAGTGAAATAATTGGTATAAATAAGAAAATTGTTGAATTACATAAAAATTTTAAATTAAATAAAGAAAATATTAAGTTATCCGTTGATGAAATAAATAAAATATTAAAAAATAAAGGATTAGATGTTACTAATTATAGGAAAATACTTGATGAATTTATAGATGAATATAAAATAAGAAAAAGTAAAATTAATTATGGTTTAGTTACTGTTAGATTAAATGATTTAAAGCCTATGGAATTAACAATAAAAGAAATAGAAAAAGGGAAGTTATCACAATATATAATGGCTTCTAGCTATTTACCTGTGTTTAAAATGCAGAAAATAATTGATGATTCATATTATTTAGATGGTGGTGTATCTAATAATTTGCCGATTTCTTTACTTGAAAAAATGGGATGTAATAAAGTTGTTGCAATTAGAATTAATGGAGTGGGATTATCTAAGAAGAAACTTATTAGTAAAACAGAAGTTGTAGAGATTGCGCCTACAAAAGATACTGGTCCGGTTATATTCTTTGATAATAAAGATGTTATCAATAACTATAATATGGGTTATTATGATACACTATTATATTTTAATAAAGTTGATGGTTTTAAATATTATTTTAAGAAGTTTAATTTATATAATTTTATTTCTAGAAAAGTAAGTAAAAGTGTGTTAAATTTGGTTAAATTGAAATTTAGAACTCCAGATATTAAAGAAATTATATTGAAAAGTATTGAAGATATTTTAGAGAATAATAATGTAGATTATTATGAAATATATTCTGTTTTAAAAATATTAAAATATATTAAGAAGAATAATTTAAAATCTAAGAATAGTATTGTCAATGAATTTGTTTATAATTTAAAAATGTTTTAGTGTTGAAAAATGTTATATATCAATATATAATATTTAAGTATTGAGAGGAAGATTTTTATGGGAAGAGCTTATGAAGTTAGAAAAGCAAGTATACAAAAAACTGGTGCTATAAAGGCTAAATTATATAGTACTTTTGCTAAAGAAATATATTTAGCTGCTAAAGGGAATCCAGAATTAGAAAGTAATATACATTTAAAAAGATTAGTTGAAAAGGCTAAAAAGAATCAAGTACCAAATGATATAATAAACCGTGCTATTCTTAAGGCAAAGGGATCTGGTGGAGATGATTATCAAACTGTTGTTTATGAAGGTTTTGGTCCTGGAGCAAGTACATTAATTATAAAAACTTTAACTGATAATGTTAATAGAACTGTTGGTTTTGTTAGGGCAGCATTTAATAAAGTTAATAAAAGTTTAGGTGTTAGTAACAGTGTTAGTTATAATTATGATTATTTAGGTGTTATTGGTTTTAAATATGATAATTATGATGAAGTATTTGAAAAATTATTAGATGCTGGTATTGAAATAATTGATTTGGAAAATGAAGATGGTTTATTAGTCGTAACTTGTAATCCAAGTGATATACATAAAGTTAAAGATGTATTAGAATCATTTATAAATAATATTGAGTATGAAATAGATGAAGTTGGTATGTATCCTAAAGAAAAAGTTAAATTGAATGATGAAGATAAAGAATTATTTTTAAGACTATATAATATGTTGGATGACATAGAAGATGTTACTGAGATATATCATAATGTGGAACTAGATTAGTTCTTTTTTTCATATTAAATTCATATTTGTTTTATAGTATAATAGTGTTTGAGGAGTGGTATTGTGCATATATTGATTGTTGATGATGAAATATTGATTAGAAATGTTATAAAAGAATATTTAAAATTGGAAAATTACACTTATGATGAAGCTAGTAATGGTGTTGATGCTATAAATTTAGTAAAAAATAATTCTTATGATTGTATACTTATGGATATAATGATGCCTAAATTAGATGGATATAGTGCTATAAAAGAAATAAAAAAAATATGTGATGCTAAAATTATAGTTTTGAGTGCAAGGACTGAAGAATTTGATAAATTATCAGGATTTGATCTTGGTATAGATGATTATGTTACAAAACCTTTTAGTCCTAAAGAATTAATTGCTAGAATAAAAGCTGTAACTAAAAGGGATAATAAACTTAGTAAAACAATAATAGTTGGTAATATAAAATTAGATGAATTATCTAGAACTGCATATATTGATGGTAAA
Organism: uncultured Bacilli bacterium; assembly: GCA_934085875.1. Taxonomy (GTDB): domain Bacteria; phylum Bacillota_I; class Bacilli_A; order RF39; family UBA660; genus UMGS1124. The sequence goes on from CAKOHQ010000029.1 coordinate 9,415, forward strand.
GAGGTTGAATTAACTCATACTCAATTTGATTTGTTAAATTTATTTTTAAAAAATGAAAATATAGTATTTACGAGAGAAATGATAATAGATAAAATATGGGGATATACATATGAAGCAGATGATAGAACAATTGATGCTCATATAAAATTATTAAGAGTTAAGTTAGGTGAATATAAAAATTCAATAAAGACAGTTCGTGGAGTGGGATATAAATTTGTTTATGAAGCAGAGTAATATACAAAATAAAACCTTAAAGTATTTAATTATATTTTCTAGTATTATACTTTTAATAATGTGGGCTAGTCAAATACTTTTTTTAACTTTATTTTATGAGAGATATCAAATAAATAATTTAAATAAAGTGGTTTTTAAATTAACAAAAAATACTCATACAGTGGATGAAATAGAATCTATTGCATATAAGAATAATATTTGTATTGAATATTTAAATGATAATAATGTGTATGTTTTTAATGGATTGAATAATAATTGTATTCTTAATTCAAAGAGTAAGAGTGTTTTAAATATAATAAGTAGTTTTATAGAGAAAGATACTAATAGAGAAATTATTAAAATTAATAATCCAACTAATTATAGCAAAAGTATTTTATATAATTTAAAACTTAATGATAATGAATATATAATACTTAATACTAATTTAGAAGATGTTGATAGTACTACAAGTGTACTTAAGAATCAACTTATATATATTACTTTGATTGTTATATTATTATCTGTTTTGGTTTCAACTATAATATCTAAGATGTTAAATAAACCTATAATTAATATTACTAAAGAGGCTAAGAAGTTAGCGACTGGTAATAGAGAATTAAATATTCCTATGAGTAATATAAAAGAGATAGATGATTTGAGGGATTCACTTATTTATGCAAGTCATGAAATAAACAAGACTGATGAATTAAGAAGAGATTTATTAGCAAATGTAAGTCATGATTTAAAAACTCCACTTACGATGATAAAGGCTTATGCAGAAATGATTAGAGATATAAGTAAAGATAATGAAGAAAAAAGAAATGAAAATTTAAATATAATTATTGATGAAACTGATAGGTTAACGGTTTTGGTTAATGATATATTAAATTTGAGTAAATTAGAAGCAAATAAAGAATTGTTAGAAATAAAAGAGTTTGATTTAGTAGAATTAATAAATAATATTATAAAAAAATATAACATAATTAAAGAAACTGAAAATTATAATTTTGTTTTGAATATGCCTAAAAAGGCTATGGTACGTGGTGATATTAATAAAATAAGTCAAGTTATATATAATTTAGTAAATAATGCTATTAATTATACTGGTGATGATTTAACTGTGACAATTGAAGTAATTGAAAATAAAAAAACTTATAGAGTTAATATTACAGATACAGGTAAGGGAATAAAGAAAGAAGAAATAAATATAATATGGGATAAATATTATAAGAATGAAAAAAATCATAAAAGAAATAAAGTTGGAACTGGTGTAGGATTATCAATAGTAAAAAATATATTGGATAAACATAATTTTAAATATGGTGTTAATAGTGAGATAGGTAAGGGAACTACATTTTATTTTGAAATTACAAAAATTTCATAATAATTTCATAATCTATTAGTATATTATTCTTGTAGAGAAAGGTTTTTTTTAAATATTTTTACTATTTTTAAAATGTTATTATTAACTATAATTTTGAACTCACACTATTTTTTGGCCTTTTTCTATTTTAGTAGTTAAAAAGTATAAGTTATTTTATACTTTTTTGTTTTGTTTATTAATAATTTTTAAATATTTAGTTCTTGATATTTTTTTTTTTATATGATACTATTTTTATAGTAGAGACGAGGTTGATTTTATGAAAAATGAAAATAGTAATAAGGGGTCTATTATAATATTGACTATTATTGGTATAGCTACTTTGTTGGTAGCTGTGATTGGTGCAACTTTTGCGTTCTTTACTGCTCAAGTTACTTATAATGGAAAACCAAAGGATGTTACGATTCAATCTGGAGAGATGATAATACAATTTAATTCTAAAAATAGTATAGATTATAAGGGTGCAATTCCTGGAAGACCAGAAGTTTATCAAACTAATTCTGAAGGCAATCAAGAATTGATTACTAAAAATAGAATGCAATTTACATTAACTAGTGGAGAAAAGATGGGTGTTGGAACTCCATATGATATATATTTAAAAATAACTAAGAATGAATTTTTACAAAGTAAGAATTTAGATACTGGTTATACAAATTTAGTTTATTATATACAGGAGTTTAGTGAGAGTTTGATTGAGCCTTCAAATACTGTTGATTCTTCTTTAAGAATTCCAAATGTTTTAGGTACGATGTATTCTGTTAGTCCGTTATTAGAATATAAAGATAATGCAGGTGTTGGAAAATTTAAAAAGACTACTATTACTAGTATGTTAGATAGTTCTAAAGAATTAAATGTAGGTGGTATAACTGAAGAAAAAGGTTTAGTAAAAATTGGTATAATTCCTTTAGTTGCAAATCCTGATCAATGTCCAACTGATAATCCTGCTTATAAAAAAGAAGATGGAGCTTGTTATTTGAAAATTAGTGATGGTTCCGTACTTGGAAATTATAGTAGTGGTAATGAATGGTATTTTGAATTATGGCTTTATGAAACTGGCGATGAACAAAATGAGGATCAAGGTAAAGAATTTAATGCTAGTATCGAAGTTGTAACTCATGATTTAGATAAAATTTCAAATGAAGTTATTGAATAACTCTTTTGGAGTTTTTTTCTTTTTTTAAAATTTTAAAATTTAAAGTATTTTGGGTGTTGTTAAATTATAAATAAGTAAAATTTATCATTGAATTATTTAATTTCATAATATATAATTAATATAGAAACTAGTCTGGTGATAGAATGGAAAAGTTGAATAAAAGGGAACGTAGGAAATTAATTAGATATTATATTAATAAGGCAATGAAATTGTTATCTTATGCTGTTATCGTTGTTTTAATTTTTTTGGGTATATTTTTTGCGTATTATTTTGTTTCTTTGAAATTATATGAAAAAAATCCAACAATTAATATACCTAAATTTGGACTTTATACAATTATAAGTCCTAGTATGGAGCCTAATGTTAAAGTATATGATGTAGTTGTTGATTTGAATATATTTAATGAAAATGATATTAAAAAAGGAGATATTATTACTTTTATTTCTAAGAGTAATGTTTCAAAAGGATTGACTGTTACACACAGGGTAGTTGATGTTATAATTAATGATGATGGAAGTAAATCGTATATTACAAAGGGTGATAATAATTTAAAAGCTGATCAAGCAACTGTTAATTATAATGATGTTCTTGGTAAAGTTTTATTTAAATTGCCTCAATTAGGTAGAGTTCAGTTTTTAATTGCTAATAAAATAGGATGGTTGTTAGTAATATTGTTACCGGCTTTGGGTATTATAATATATGATTTTATAAAATTATTTAAATTATTGGCTTTTAATAATAAGTTTATGAGGTTAAGTACTATAAATAAAAAGATTGAAACTGAGATAAATGTTAATGATTTAAATAAAATAAGAGATGGGTTAGATACTGCTAAAAAGTATTATAAAAGGAATAGTAGATGATTTTAAGAGCATTATATATGTTCTTTTTTGTTTTAAATTATATTTTTTTAATTTTTTTTTAAAAAAATTGTAATTTTTGCTTGCATATTTACTAAGATTAGTATATAATTTATCTTGTATTCATTTGGCTATGATGTGCGAGGTGGCTGATACACTAGGCGGAGTTGCTAATTCGTTTAGGTGTTGGGGAATTCGTAACGGAGCTATGTTTATACAAAGATATAAACGAAGGGAGGACATATAAAAATGTCAAAAGTAAGAATCAGATTAAAAGCTTATGATCATAAAGTACTTGATGATACAGCTAGTAAGATTGTTACTACTATTAAAAGAATTGGTGGAGAAATATCTGGACCAATTCCTCTTCCTACAGAAATTGAAAAATTTACTGTATTAAGAGCAGTACATAAATATAAAGATAGTAGAGAACAATTTGAAAGACGTACTCATAAAAGACTTATTGATATAAAGAATCCTAGTAAGGAAGTTATTGATGCTTTAACTCACTTAGATGTTCCAAGTGGTGTTGATGTAAAAATAGAAACAAAATAGTTGGAGGGAAAAGAAATGAAAGGAATCTTAGGACGTAAAATCGGTATGACCGAAAAATTTACGACTGATGGTAAAGTTATTCCTGTTACAGTAATATCTGTTGAACCAAATGTTATAACTCAAATTAAAACAGTTGATACTGATGGTTATAATGCTATTCAATTAGGTGTTGTTGATAAAAAGGAAAAACATGCTACAAAACAAGAAATAGGACATGCTAAAAAAGCAGGTGTTGCTCCTAAGCGCTTCTTAAAAGAAATAAGAGTTGAAGATACAGCAACTTACGAATTAGGAAGTACTATAAAAGCTGACACATTTGAAGTTGGAGAAAAGGTTGATGTTACTGGTACTAGTAAAGGTAAAGGATTTGCTGGTGTTATTAAACGTCATAACCAATCTCGTGGACCAGAAACACATGGTTCAAGATATCATAGAAGACCAGGATCAATGGGAACTATGAGACCAATGAGAGTATTAAAGGGTAAAAATTTAGCTGGACACATGGGAAGTGAAACAGTTACTATTCAAAATCTTGAAATTATTGAAGTTAACGTAAATGATAATTACATTTTAGTTAGTGGAAATGTTCCAGGAGCAAAGAATTCATTAGTTTTAATCAAATCTGCTGTTAAAGGAAACAAGAAAGTTGAACCTAAAGAACTAGTTAAATACGAAACTGAAGAAGAAACTGTTGTTGATACAGTAGAAGAAGTAGTTGAAGATACTACTGAAACTAAAGAAATCGAGGAAACTACTGAAGCATAACTTCAGTCGAAAGGAGATTTATAATGGCAAAAATAGATGTTATTAACCTTAAGGGTGAAAAAACTAGTGATTTAAAACTTAATGATAGTATTTGGAAAATTGAAACTAATGATATCGTTTTAAAGAAAGCAATTGATTTACAACTTGCATCTTTAAGACAAGGTACACATAAAACTAAAACTCGTGGTGAAGTTAGCGGTGGAGGAAGAAAACCATATAGACAAAAAGGTACTGGTAATGCTAGACAAGGTACTATTCGTGCTCCTCATTATAGAGGTGGTGGAGTTGTATTTGGTGTTACTCCAAGAAGTTATACTTTCAAAATGAATAAAAAGGAAAGAGGACTTGCAATTCGTTCTGCATTAACTGATAAAGTTAATAATAAAGAATTAGTTGTAGTTGATAATTTAAATATTGATAGTGTTAAAACTAAAGATATTAAGAAATTAATGGCTGATTTAAAATTAGCTGGTAAAGTATTATTTGTTACTGAAAATGATGCTGAAAAATTATATTTAGCTACTAGAAATTTAGGATATGCTTTAGTATTAATGGCTAATGAATTAAATGTTTATGACATTGTTAATGCTGATACTATGGTAATTGAAGAAGGAGCAGTTAAATATATAGAGGAGGTGCTTAAATAATGATGAATAGTGAAATTATTATTGCACCAGTTATAACTGAAAAAAGTCAAGTATTAGCTACTGATGGTAAAACTTATGTATTTAAAGTTGATGCACGTGCTAATAAAACTCAAATAAAACTTGCTATTGAAGATTTATTTAATGTTAAAGTTAAAAGTGTTAATACACTTAATACTAAAGCAAAAGATAAAAGAGTTGGTAAGTATACTGGGAAGACTAAGACTTATAAGAAAGCTTACGTTACTTTAGTTGACGGTCAAGCTATAGAAATGTAAGGCGGTGTAAATAATGGCTATAAAAAAATATAAACCAACGACTAATGGTCGTAGAGGTATGAGTACTTTAGCTAATGAAGAGTTAACTACTAGTAAGCCTACTAAAAGTTTATTAGTTAAAAAGACTAAAACTGGTGGTAGAAATAATCAAGGTAGAATGACAGTTCAACACATTGGTGGAGGAGCTAAAAGAAAATACAGATTAATAGATTTTAAAAGAAACAAATTTGGAATACCTGCTAGAGTTACAACTATCGAATACGATCCAAATCGTAGTGCAAATATAGCATTACTTACTTATAAAGATGGAGAAAAAAGATATATTATCGCTCCTAAAGATTTAAAAGTAGGTATGATAGTTGAAAGTGGAGAAGCTGTTGATATTAAAGTTGGTAATGCAATGATGATTAAAAACATTCCAGTTGGTACAGTTATTCACAATATTGAATTGAATCCAGGTAAAGGTGCTAGTCTTGCAAGATCTGCAGGAAGTAGTGCTCAAATATTAGGTAGAGAAGATAAATATGTTATGATTCGTCTACAAAGTGGTGAAACAAGATTAGTATTAGGTACTTGTATGGCTACAGTTGGTGTAGTTGGTAATGAAGACTATGAACTTGTTAACATCGGTAAAGCAGGACGTACTCGTCATATGGGAATTAGACCTACTAACCGTGGTAGTGTAATGAACCCTAACGACCATCCACATGGTGGTGGTGAAGGACGTACACCAATAGGAAGAAAAGGGCCTGTTACTCCTTGGGGTAAACCAGCTCTTGGACTTAAAACTCGTAAAAATAAGAAAGCTTCTAACAAATTAATCGTTAGTAAGAGAAAGAAATAAGGAGAGTGTGTTTAAATGGCAAGAAGTATTAAAAAAGGTCCTTTCGTAGATGGACATCTAATGAAAAAGATCGAAAAATTAAATGAAGAAAATAAAAAAGAAGTTGTTAAAACTTGGTCTCGTCGTTCAACAATCTTTCCTGAATTTGTTGGACATACTATAGC
>CAKOHQ010000030.1 GCA_934085875.1 uncultured Bacilli bacterium
TTTAGATTTTTTTAAATTATTTTGTAATTTTATTATATAATTATATTTTGCTAATATTATTAATATTACAACTAATATAACAACTAGTATTATATAAATTATGTTTGATAAATCCATGTTAGTCTCCTTTCTAATCTTCTATTGTTATTTGATTAACATAACCATTTTCATCATAATCTAAAGATATTTCATACTTAGTCCATTCATCAAAATTTGATTTTAGATTTTTTATAATTTCTACATCAGTTGTATTTGTATCTTTGTATATTACATTTAATATATGGTCTTTATTTGTTTTATTATTTGTTATAACATCATCAAGTAAGTTTTTTACGTTAAATCCATTTTTTGTACCACTAGATGTTTCGTAAGTAAAATTAAATGTTTTTTTTGATATTTCATCCATGTATCCTTTTTTTGCTTCTATAGTTATTTTGTTAATGTATCCGTCATCGTCATAATCTTCACTAACTTCATATTCATTCCATTCACTAAGTTCATTTTTGATATTTTTTATTTTTGTAGAATCAGTTAGATTTTCATTGTTGTAAACTACTGTTATTTTGTGTTCTTTATTAGTTTTGTTGTTAGTAATTATTTTATCTATTAAGTTTGATACATTTGAACCATATTTTGTTCCAACGTAGAATGTAAAATCACTATTGAATGAATTTTTATCAAAGTCACTTTTCATTTCACCAACTCCCATTTTTTTAAATACTTCAAATATTCCCCAAGAGTTAGTGTTATTTTTTTCTTTTTCTTGTTTATCTATAATTATTTTGTTTAACAATATAATAACAATTATTAATGCAACAACTATTAATACTACTAAAAGCCATCTTCTCGGTTTAGGTTCATCTACAGAAATTTTATTTGTTTCATTTTTTATTTCTGATCCTTTTAATTCAGTTTCTTCATCTACTAATGTGTTCATATCTACATTAAATAAATTACATATTTCTTTTAGTTTGTCAGTATCTGGTTTTGATTGTCCTAATTCCCATTTAGAAATTGTTTGTCTTGTGACATTTAGTTTTTCACCTAATTCTTCTTGTGATAGTCCTTCTTTTTTTCTTAACTTTGTTAATTTTGTTCCAAAATTCATTAAAACTTTTCCTCCTTTTTCAATAAAAGTATATCATTTGGTAGTGTTATAATCTACCAATTTAAGATGGAAATTTGTCAATTTTACATTGCATTTTGTCAACTAAGAAAAGAATCATCTGTTTTCTTTAGATGATTCTTTATTAAATTCTGTTTTATATAAATTTTTTGTAAATGTAATATAGATTGGACAAAAATAACAATCTAGGATTAGATTCTTTCATACGAAATATTTGACATTTACATTCATCTGCTCTTTTGTTGTTTATCTATTAAAAATATTTTTTTCTGATAATAAGAAAAAAAACTTAAATTAATGATCCTCTTTTATAATATGTTAAATTTATAAGCAAATTACCATCTATAAATTTTAATAAAAGTAAATATTTAATTTAAATTATTAGGAATGCCTTTTTAAAGCACATCTTATGTTTTGATTAGTAACCATATCAAATTCATTTTGAGTTAAAGAAAAAGATTTTATAGCATTTATTTCATTGTTCACATCAGAATATGGATAATCTGTACCCCATATAATCCTTTTTATATCAAAACATTCAAATAATCTTTTGTATAAGTCATAAACGCTGTTAATTCCGTAACAATCTAGTAAGCATGATTTTTTGTGCATTTTTATACATTCTTCATATATTTGAAACGCAGGTGCAATGTCAATATAAACATTTTCCATTTGTTTTAATTCTTCAATGGCATTATAATCTAAAGAAGCGAAGTGTGCTAAAATAATATTTCCATTGTAATTCTTTATAAAATTAAGCATAGTACTAGGAATTTGATTGTTATACTTACTACAATGTATTAAACATGGTAAACCTTTATTATTTATTTTAATTTCATCCAAAATAACCGAAGAAAAAGCAGTATACAACTTTAATCCAGATATTTTTTTACCATATTTTTCTATAAAATAATCAATATTATTTTGAATAGTTGTTTGACAAATACTAAGCATTAAAAACACGTTAAAAAAATCGTCACAACATTTATTTAGTAATAAATCATTATATTTTTTATAATAATCGTCACCAGAATATATAATTTTGCCACATTTTTGACATATACTTATTATCTCGTTACCATTATATGGGAAAATCTTGGTAGAATGTTTATCATAGCAAGTGTTCTCTTTAACAAATGGATTAATCGAAATTACCGTTTTATAAATACCTTTTTCTTTTAAATATAACTTATAATTATTTAATAGTTCTATAATATTATCCCTAGAGTTATTAATGTTTATATGTGAATGTCCGTCGAATAAACTCATATTAATTTTCTCCCTCTTAAGAATTTAAACACATTTGTCACAAACTTATTTCATATATATTTACAGGATAAGTTTTATCACCTAATTTTACAAATGATTTGTCAATTAATTTCCCGTTCATTCTTTTATAAAATTCATTTGAGCTATTCTGTTCAAAAACTGTAACAATGTATTTTTTATAATCATTATTTGAAAATATATAATTAAGTAACAATGTCCCATAACCTTTTCTCTTCTCGGTGACATCCAAATATATCGAATTAATTTCTGCCATATCATCGTCAATTCTAGTTATTCTTGCAAAACCTAATATTTTATGTTCATTTTCAATAATATAAAACTGATCTATTTTCTTCTGTGTAATTTTAATTGCGGTTTCTTTTTTATTTTTCATGTTTTCAAAATATTCACTAGGCAATATATCACTGTATGTTTCTATCCAAGAAGAAACTGTTATGTTTTCAATTACCTGAGCATCGCTTTTCTTCGCTTTTCTTATTTCAGTTTTCAAACAATCATCACCTTTTATGTTATATCTTAGTACCTACTTTAGTAAAATATTGATCTATACAATTTACCACAGTCGGATTTAATTTATCCTTATATTTTGAATAATCATTTATAATTTCATTAATTCTAGAATTTATGTACTTATACATTTCTCTAGTTTCAACACACGAGAATCCTCCTAATTCGGTAATTCCTTTTTCGTGTGATGCCTCAACTATACAACCACCTCTACAAAAATCATAAACGTCGCAGCTTTCAAGACATTTTGCACGTCTTTTAACTGCTAATTCTAAAATATCATTAAATCCTTCTGAACTAAATGCATCACTTATTTTATCTACTTCGTTTATATTTCCGTAGTAAGATTTATTATATCTGTTGCATTGAACAATGTCACCATTGTGCCTTATACCTAACCACTTTCCTAAACAAGAATTATACTTTCCTAATATTTTTCTATTAAATAAAATATATTCTAAAAAGACAAAAAATGATGTTACTCTTATTTTACAATTTTTATCGAATAGCCAATAATCAAAAAATGCCTTTTCTTCTTTTAAATAATTTTCTATATCGATTTGCAACATATTTCCCATATCATCTTTTGTTGTATTTATATAATGATTAAATTTGAAATTAATACCTTTATCATTAAAATATTTATAATTATCTACTAATTTGTGAACATTGTAAGATGTTATAACCGAAATGCAACTACACTTACCACCATCGTCTATAATATTTTTTCTTCCTTCTAATATCTTATTTGTATTTCCTCTCGTCAATTCATTGGTAACGCCATCAAAGGATGTTCCAAATTGAAAACCATTATGTAGTAAATATTCTAATAGCTCACCTTTTGCTAATGTACAATTTGTTTGCATTTTATTAGTAATTATAGCATTATTAGTATTATATTTTTCTTCTAATTCAATAACTTTTTTATAAAAATCTATTCCACATACTAGCGGTTCTCCCCCGTGCCATAAAAAATTTATATAATCATAATATGGTATTGTTTTTTTCATAATATTTTCTAATGTTTGATAAGACATTATTTCCTTTTCAGAATAATGTGGAATATGATAACAATATACGCAATGCATATTACAAACATCTGTAGGAACAATTACTAAGCTTATCACCCTTTTCATTTTTCCGTCTTCAGTTTTAATCATCATAATCGCTATAGCACAAATATGATGCTTCTACGTTATTATTGTCACAGCCACATTGTTCCAAATAAATATTGTATAAATTTGCCATTTTTCTCATCTCCTTTATCACAATATATCATTTAAAATAATGCTTGTCAACAACCATGTAATTTGGATAGTGTAAAATTATTTGGGGAACATAAAAAAAGAAGACCTTCGAATGTTATAATAAATTTGAAAACAATAAACAAAGGATGGTCTTCAATGAATATAATATCACAATTTAATCAATTTTTAGAAAAAAACTTTAATTATTTAAAAAATTATTTTAATGATTTTAATTATTATAATAAATCTTCTAGTTTTTCTAATTATTTTAATTTTATCAATGATTTAGATTCTTTCTCGGATTCTTTTATTAAAGACATTTTTAAAGGCTATTTTGAATACTTTGATAATAGTTTCTTTAATTCTTCTTACAGAAAGAATTACTGCACTTCTAATGGTTTTTACGAAAGGAAAAATTATGTCACCCTATTTGGAGAAATAACGTTTAAAAGAAGATATTATTATGATAGAAAACTAATGAAAGATTTTTCTTTACTGATTTATTTTTAGGCTTACCTAAAAGAAAACACTTTGGCCCTTTTGTATGTGCTGACATAGTAGAAAACTCAACAAACTACAGTTATTCTAAAACTGGTAAATTAGTTGCATATAAAATTGGTAAAAGAACTTCTAATAGTATTAATATTTCTAGGGCAACTGCAAGAAATATCGTTTTAGCATTTAATCCTATTATCGACGAACAACAAGAAGAAAGAAGAATTGAAAAACTATTTGTTATGCTTGATGAAAAATTTGTTGGTTCTCAGTTTAATGCTGGTAAAGATCACATGGTTAAAGCTTCTGTTGTTTTTGAAAATACTAAATTAGAATATAAAAATAAGAAAAAAGAAAATTCTATGGATAGATATAGGCTTGTTAATTCCCATGTATGTGCATCAATTGATGATAATCTACTAATTGATACTGTAAATTATATCTACAATACTTATGATACTGACTATTTAAAAGAAATTATTTTTATGGGTGATTGTGCTACCTGGATTAAAAATTTTCCCAAATCTTTTTGGTTTAAATTTACTCCTGAAACCAAAGTTCAATTTGCAATGGATGGTTTTCACTTCTCTCAAGCATTAAAACAACTTACTACCATTAAACACGATGATATATATAATGCTTTAACTGAAATAGTAATTAAAAATGATAAAGAAAATTTTAAAATCCTCTGTAATCAATTTAAAGATTTGTATCCTGAAAGAAGTGAAACTATCGAAAATAAAACAAATTATATTTTAAACAATTGGAATGAAAGACAACTTTATCAAAACAATCCATATATGAAGTGTTCTATGGAATCTCATATATCTCATATATTTGCAGATTTATTTACATCTCGACCTAAAGCCTATTCACAAAAAGGTTTAAGAAAATTATTAGAATTAAGAGTTTTAAAAATCAATGGTATAAATATTAAAGATTTATACTTACAACAATTAATAAATTCTCCTATAACTAAAGAAAAAGAAAAAATAATAAAAATGCCAAAATGTAAAATAAACGAAATAAACAAGTATGATATAGAACATAAATTAATGTTGAATAAACAAAGAAGGGTCAATAGCAATATCATATATTTCACTATGATTTTTATGCTATTTTATTATATATTGTGTTTTTACCTTATTTTCCAATAAATAGTTTTATATATGAAAAAAAACCTTGAAAAAACTTGTGTTTTTTAGGGTTTTTGTAATTTCAAAATGGCGCCCGTTGTAGGACTCGAACCTACGACCTAACGGTTAACAGCCGTGCGCTCTACCGACTGAGCTAAACGGGCAAAATTTGGAGCAGGTGATGGGAATCGAACCCACGTTATCAGCTTGGAAGGCTGAAGCTCTACCATTAAACTACACCTGCAATTAGTAGGCAATTTAAATTATACCATAGTAAATCTAAATTGCAATACTTTTTTTGAAATTTTTTTAATTTTTTTTTAATTTTTTAATAAAGTTAGTGAAACTTTATGTTTTTCTTTGTTGATTTCATCAATATAGCATGTAATTATATCACCAACAGAAACAATATCATTTGGATTTGAAACGAAACTTTTACTCATTTTTGATATGTGTAATAGTCCATCATCGTGTAATCCAATGTCTACAAATGCTCCAAATGATGCAACATTTCTAACTGTTCCTTTTAATTCCATTCCTGGTTTTAAATCATCTATTGTAAGAATGTCACTTTTTAATATTGGTGGGTCAATTTCACTACGTGGGTCTAGTCCAGGATTTAATAATTCTTTTATTATATCATTTATTGTATATAAATCTGTATTTAGAACTTTTACTAATTCTTCTGTTTTTGTATTTTTTAAAGTGTTTTTAAAACTTTCTTCATTTATGTTTTTTATATCTAGTTTTAAATATTCTAATAATTTATTTGTTATTTCATAACTTTCTGGATGTATTCCTGTGTTATCTAACGCATCAGTTCCGTTGTTTATTCTTAAAAATCCTATTGATTGTTCATATACTAAGTCATTTAAACCTATATTTTTTATTTCTTCTCTACTCTTTATTATATGTTTTTCTTTATATTTTATTATTTTATTTATTATTGTAGTTGTTAAACCAGAAACATATTTTAAAATACTTGGAGAAGCAGTATTTATGTTTACTCCTACTTCATTTACTATTTTCGATACTGTAAAGTCTAAGTTTTCTGATAATTCTTTTTGATTTACATCATGTTGATATTCTCCAATCCCAATACTTTTTGGGTCTATTTTAACAAGTTCACTTAGTGGGTCTTGAACTCTTCTACCTATACTTACTGCACTTCTTTCTTGAACTTCAAAATCTGGAAATTCTTTTTGAGCTAGTTTACTTGCACTATACACTGAAGCTCCTGCCTCACTGACAATTGTATAATAAACACCTGTCAACTCTTTACAAATACTTGCCACTAGTTCTTCACTTTCTCTTGATGCTGTTCCATTACCTATTGCAATTAGATTAAGCTTATATTTTGAAATTAATTCTAATAATTTCTTTCTTGCTCCGACTTTATCATTCTTTGGTTCATGTGGATAAATAACATCTATGTGTAATACATTTCCTTGTTCATCTAGGCATGCAAGTTTACAACCTGTTCTAAATGCTGGGTCGAATCCTAATACTCTATATCCTTTTAATGGCCTTGTCATAAGTAAGTTTTCTAAATTAATTTTAAATATGTCAATTGCTTTTTCATCTGCATATTCTGTCATTTCTGAACGTATTTCTCTTTCTACACTTGGTAATATTAAACGTTTTAAAGAATCTTTTATTGCATCTTTTACAATATTTACAACAAATGATTTATCATTTTTAATTATTTTTGATTCTAAATATTTAATTATTTCATCTTTATCATAATCTAATGAAACAGATAATATTCCTTCTTTTTCTCCTCTGTTGATAGCAAGTGTTCTATAACTTTTCATATATTTTATTCTATCTTTAAAATCATAATATATTTCATAAGTTTTTAATTCATCTACTGCATTCTTTTTTATTTTACTAATTATATTTCCATTATTGAATATTTTACTTCTAATATATTTTCTATAATATGCATTATCACTTATCCACTCTGCAATTATGTAACTTGCATTTTCTACTGCTACACTTGTTTCCATATTAAATGGTTTGCATAAAGTATCAATGTCTCCATTAGTTGGAAATGACATTATTTTTTTAGCAAGTGGTTCTAATCCCATTTTTATAGCTTCTGTAGCTTTAGTTTTTTTCTTTTCTTTAAATGGTCTATATAAATCTTCTACTTCAGTTAATTTTTCACATTTTAAAATATTTTGTTTTAATTCTTCTGTAAGTAATCCTTTTTCATCTATTAATCTAATTACTGTTTCTTTTCTTTCTAATAAATTATTATAGTATGTATATTCTTTTTCTATTTCATTTATTTGATTTTCATCTAATGCTCCTGTTGCTTCTTTTCTATATCTTGCAATAAATGGTATTGTTGCACCTTCACTTAATAATTTTAAAACTGTTTCTATTTGTTTTTTTGTTATGTTTAATTTATTTTCTAATTCATTTATTACTAATTCATTTATTACTAATTCATTCATTTTATTCCCATCCTTCTAGATATATATTATATTATTTTTTTTTAAATTTTTCTATAAAAAAAGACAAGTTAATGTCTATTAGTTGAGATAGATAAATCATATTTATCTTTTATTCTTACATTACTCCATCTATTTGTTTATAAACTCTTTTTAACCTATAATTATTATATAATAAAAAGTGTTTAAAACTATATAATTTGTCATTAGAAACTGGTGTTTAATTATTATTAATGTTATTATAGTTGTTGGTGGTATGTATGTTTTTAAATACATTAGATAATAAGAGATATTATACTTTAAATTGTTTTTATAAAAATAAGTTTAATTCTAAAGTATGTAAAATAAGTTTGAATGCAAATTTTAGTTGTCCTAATAAAGATGGTAAAGTTGGTACTGGAGGTTGTATTTTTTGTAGTAAACTTGGTAGTGGTGACTTTGCTGGTGATGTTAAATTAGATTTAGTTAGTCAATTTAATGAAGTTAAAAAAGTTATGCAAAATAAGTGGCCTGATGCTAAATTTATTGGATATTTTCAAGCAAATACTAATACTTATGCTAATGTTGATGTTTTAAAGAAGTATTATGAAACTATATTAGAGTTAGATAATGTTATTGGTCTTAATATTGCTACTAGACCTGATGCTATAAGTGATGATGTTTTAGATTACTTAACTCTATTGAATAAGAAAACATATTTAACTATTGAACTTGGTTTACAATCAATTCATGATAAGACATTAAAGTATATAAATAGAGGACATGACTTAAAATGTTTTTATGAGTGCTTTAAAAGATTAAAGGATAGAAATATAAATGTTGTTGTTCATATTATAAATGGTTTACCTTATGAAACTAAAGAAATGATGATAGAAACTGTTAAATATTTAAATAATATAGGTATTGATGGAATAAAAATTCATATGCTTCATATATTAAAAGATACTAAATTGGAAGAATTATATAATAAAGAAAAATTTCATGTATTAACTAAAGAAGAATATATAGATATTGTTATAAATCAATTGGAATATTTGAATCCTAATATTGTTATACATAGAATAACTGGAGATCCTAGTGTAGACGACTTAATTGAACCTAAATGGTTAATAAAGAAATTTTGTGTTTTGAATGATATTGATAAAGAGATGGTAAGAAGAGATACTTATCAAGGAAAAAAGCTATAATTTTTACGTTATAGCTTCTTTTATTTTCTATATTTATTATCGAATTGTTTGTTTTTCATATATAATACTTTTGGTGTAAATTCATTTCTTTCTGTTAAAAATATATATCTTTCTTCTAATGTTTCTTTACTCGGTATTAATATGTTTGAATTTTCTATTATTAGACTTTTTAGTCCTATTGAATTTAAGAATTCTACTTTTGTTTTTATATTTTCTATGTTATATCCAAATAATTGTGGAGTTTTCTTCAATATATTAATTGTTTCTTGTTTATTAAATCCTAAATCCATAATATCTATTATTTTATTGTATATATTATCTGTACTATAGCCAAATATACTTGGTAGAATTAATGTCATATCTTTTATATCTTTAATTTCAAAACCTAATTTTATAAATGTATTTATTTTTTCATCTAGATTATTTGAATTCAAACCCATAATCTGTGGAAATCTCGTCAAAAGTTTAAAGAATTCATCTTTTGTATAATCTTTTTTTATAAAGTATGATTTTTTTGTATCAAATGAATTTATATTTAAGTGTAATATGTTTGGATTACTTTTAATTATTTTTAATACTGTGTTAATATCTAAGTGTTTATTAAAATATTTTATAATTTTTAAAATAGATTCTTTATCCTTCAAAACAATAATAGCACTTCTTTGTATCATATATAATATATCATCATTTGAATAGCCAATTTCGTTTAGAAATTTTACTTTATTATCTAAGGTTTGAATTTTATAACCTAATAGTTCTGGTGAGTTAGTAATTATTTTAAGTACATTCATTTTTGAAATATTATAATTACTTAAAAATTTAATTGTTGCATTTATTTTATGTTTAGTAATACCATATATTTTGGGATAATTTTTTATTATTCTACTAATTTGATTTTTTGTGAATCCAATTTCAAGAAGTTCATTTATTTTATTATCGTACATTTTGTTATTATAAGATATTATAGATGGATTATTAATAAACGCTTTTTTTATTTCTTCACTCGTGTATCCCATTTTTTCAAAATATAATAATTTTGATACTATATTTTCTAAATTATAGGAATATAAATTTGGAAAATAAGAAGTCATTTTTATTATTTTATCTTTTGGTATGTTCATATCTTCTAGGAATTTATTTATTTCTTTAACTTTTTTTACGTTTATTTTTTTTAAATTTTTGTTATTTAACATTTTCTCTATTTCTGTCTTTTTATATCCATAGTCTTCTAAGTAATGTTCTACCATAGCTTACCTCTAATTTGTATCTGTTAAATCAACGTTTTCTGCATCAAGCATATCTTTGAAATCTGTTTTAAATTTTTCTATATCTTTCTTTAATGCATCTGGATATATATTATTTGCATTTACTATTGCTTTATAAATATGTTTCATTTTTACTTCTTTGCTATTTTCAAATACTGCATAACTGAAAGCGCTTGATATTATTGTTAAACATATATCTGGATATCTGTTTGATATTTCATATATTCTTTTATATTCACTAGTCATATTTACTATGAATTTAAATATTCTTTCTTTTTGGAAATCAGTGTAGTTTAATTTTACTCCTAGAAGTTTTTCGAATTTTGGATATGTTCCCATAAGTATTTTAACAACGGTTTCAGCATCTGCTTCTTCAATATCTATTTTTATGAATCTTCTTACGAATGCTCTATCTCTTAAAATATATGCTTCATATTCTTCTGTTGTTGTTGCACCTATCATTTTTATTGTACCTCTATCTAGTGCAGGTTTTAACATATTTGCAAAATCTATATTATTATTTGATGTTGCTTTATTAACAAGTAAATGTACTTCATCAATAAAAAGAATTGTGTTTGTACTTTTCTTTAATTCTTGAATAAGTAATTCTAGTCTATTTTCTGATTGTGTTCCACTTATACTATTTCCTAATAATGAAGTTATATTTATTTTAATTATTCTCCAATTTTTAAGTGCGTCTGGTACATCACCTTTTTGTATTCTATATCCTAATCCTTCTACTAATGCTGTTTTACCTATTCCAGGTTTACCTACTAATAAAGCGCCTTTATCTGGTGTTATTAAAGTTAAAATTATTTTATTAATTTCATCTTCTCTTCCAATTGCAGGATTTGTTATATATGTTTTAGCAGTTAAATCTTCTCCATAATTTTTTATTATACTAAAATTATTTTCGTTATTAGTTTCATTACTATTTTCATTTTTATCAACTACTAATTCTTCTAATAACTCATTATTGTTATCATTTATATTTAAAACTTCTATATCTTCATTATTCATAAATAAGTCACTTCCTGTATATGATTATAACATAAAAGGTATATTTTAATAAATAGAAAGTGTGAAAAAATGATTATAGAAATTATTGGATTAGTATTCTCAATGATAGTTGGAACTCTTGGACATTTTTTGTATGAATGGTCTTATAATAATAAATTTATTGGATTTTGGTTTTCTAAGGGAGAGAGCACTTGGGAACATATGAAACTTGGTATTACTCCAATTATTTTGTGGACAACGCTTGAGTTTTTCACATTTGATTTTACTAATTTGTTTTTTGCAAAATTTTTAAGTATTATAACTTTTTCTGTATGCTTAATTATTTTGTATTATGGATATAAATTAATTATTAAAAAAAATATATTATTTTTAGATATTTTAATATTTTATATAAGTTTATGGGTATCAAGTCTTGTTAGTGTAGACATTATGGTTAAAAATATTGGAACTTTTTTAAACTTAGTTGGATTTGTAGGAATTATATTTGTTATTTATTTATATTTCAAATTTGATAAAAATACTCCTAATTGGTTTATATTTAGAGATTAGTTTATTAATCTTTTTTTAGTCCCACCTAATACTTCATAACAATCGTGTGTTATAAAAAATGCTTTTGGGTCTATATCTAATATTAAATTTTTAAATCTATAATATTCTCTACTAGTGACGACACACATAATTGTTTTTCTTTTCTTTTTGTCTGTTCCACCGCTAGAATTTAATAAGCTATATCCTATATTAAACTCACTTTTTAAAAACTCTTCTATATATTCTGTGTGTTTTGTTTTTATTATACATAATTTAGAATCACTATTACCTAATATTATGAAATCAATTATTGAATTACTTATTATAAGTGTAAATATTGCATATATAGTTTTAGGAATACCAAATACAAATGATGCAGTAAATATTATGATTGTATTTATATAATTACCTGCTTGTCCTACAGATGTTTTAGCGTATTTACATATTATTTGATTAATTATATCTCCGCCACCAGTTGAATATCCTACTTTATATATTATTCCTATAGGGATACTATATGTGATACAAGCAACTAAGCATGTAAATAAATAACTATTAAATTGTATGTTTATTTTATCTGTAATTGGTTCTAGTATAGATACAGTTAATGGAAATACTATTGCGCAAACTAAATTTTTCTTAGTTTCTTTTATTCCTAGTAAAAAATAACTTAATATAATTAAAATTGCTGTTACAATCAATAAAAATGTTCCAGTATTCATTCCAGTTAATTTTTTTACTACTATTGCTAAACCGCTCATTCCTGTCATTACTATAGTATTTTTAACAAATAAGATGTTATAAGAAAATGCTACAAGTATTATACAAATTATATATACTATTATTCTAAATAATTTATTTTTTTTGTTTACTGTTTCTAATATATTTCTTTTGTTAAATAGGTTTAATATATTCATTTTACATTCACCCTATTATAAGTTTATAGTATAAGATATATTTTTGCAATAAAAAAAGAATAATTTATAAATATTTATTTATTATTCTTTCTATCTCTGTTTTGTAATTTCTTTTTATTATATAGTCTTTAAATTTATAATCTTTTATATAGTGCTCTTTTATAAATTCTTTATTTATTCCTATCATTATTACTACTTTTGTTTTAAAGTTTTCTTCTTTATTTAATTCTTCCATTATTGTTACTGCATTGTATGGATTCATTTCATCATCTATTATTATTAAATCATATTTTATATTATTTCTTATTTTATTTATTATATCTTTTCCATACATACTTTTATCTACATTTATATTATATTTTTTTATCTCTTTTGCATATTTATTTAATTCTTCATAATTATCGTCTATTAATAGTACGTTCTTTTCTGTTCCTATATATTTTATATAATTATTTAATTCTTTATTATGTTTTATTTCTTCTGTTTCATATATTCTTTGGTCTAATACTATACTTACTTTTGTTCCTAGTTTATTACTATCTATAAATATACTTCCTCCTAATATATTTATTAGTTTTTTTACACTATTTAAATCTAATTCTATCTTTTTATCGTCTATTATGTATTCATTATCTTCTAATAATTTATTTATTTTGACTATATCTATTCCACATCCTGTATCATTTATATTTATTATTAGTCTACATACGTCATATTGTATAAAATGATTTATATTAAATTCTATATTCCCTTGTTTTGTATATTTTATTGAATTAGATAATATACTATATAATATTTGTTTTAATTTTATATTATCTCCATATAGTATTGGTATATCTTTATCTATTTTAGTATTTAATTTTACTTCTTTATTTATTTTATTTTTTATCATTAGAATTAATTCTTTGTATAAATTGTTGATATCATAAGTATCATTAAATACTTTTATTTTATTATAATCTATATCATTTATATTAAGAACATTGTTTATAATAAATCTAACTCTATTAGCATCATCATTTATTAATTTACTATTATTTTTTAAATCAATTACTTTTTTCATATTTAACATATCTTTAGAAGTATTACAAATATTTTCTACTGGTAGTTTAACATCTTGAGTTAGTTTAAATAATAGATTTGATTTTTCTTCGTTGCTGTGTTGTAATAAATTTTTGTTTATTGCTAATTCTTCTAATAGTTTCATATCTGGGTTTTCTA